>JAATFN010000421.1 GCA_015655165.1 Betaproteobacteria bacterium
CACGAGATTAAAAATCCGTTGACACCAATTCAGTTGTCGGCCGAGCGCCTGCAAATGCGATTAGCTGATAAACTGGAGCCTGCTGATGCCGCCATGCTGGATAAAAGCACGACAACGATTGTCAATCAGGTTACCTCGATGAAACATATGGTTGATGACTTCCGCAATTATGCGCAGTTACCACCAACGAAGTTGGCTCCACTGGATTTAAACGAATTAACTGCTGAAATCCTGCATTTATACTTGGCAGGTGATGGGCGGGATATTATTCATTTTCATCTTAGCCCGGATCTTCCGCAAATTATGGGAGACGCGACGCAACTGCGTCAGGTCATTCACAATTTGCTACAAAATGCCCAGGATGCAGTGGCCGACAACAGTGAACCTGCCGCACGTATTGATGTGTTGACAGAAGTTGTGCATTATCAGGGGTCCGATAGCGTCACACACGCGGCAGTACGACTATCTATTCTTGATAACGGGCCTGGATTCTCGCAAAAAATTCTGGCACGGGCTTTCGAACCGTATGTGACATCCAAACCACGCGGAACCGGTTTGGGTTTACCAATGGTGAAAAAAATCATTGATGAGCATGCAGGCCGTATAGATATTCAGAATCGGACCGATACACGTGGCGCTAAAGTACTTGTTTTGTTGTCAAAGTTGGCACTCTGATCTTTGAAACTTGAAATGGATATGATAGATAAGCATAGTGATGCATTATTTATTTAACAGGTACATACCGCTCCTCTTATTGGACAACAACAATCAACTCTAAACTCAAGGAAAGCAAGCATCATGGCAAACATTCTAGTCGTTGACGATGAAATGGGCATCCGTGAATTGCTCTCGGAAATTCTTGGTGATGAAGGACATGTCGTCACCACTGCGGAAAATGCGCAGGAAGCCCGGGATCTGCTAAAAAGTAGCGCACCTGATTTGATATTGCTTGATATCTGGATGCCCGACACAGACGGCGTGACACTATTGAAAGAGTGGCAGCGCGACAATGCGCTGACCATGCCTGTCATCATGATGTCAGGTCATGCAACAATCGATACAGCCGTTGAAGCAACCAGAATTGGCGCACTGAATTTTCTGGAAAAGCCAATTGCCTTGCAAAAACTGTTGAAAACCGTGCAACAGGGCCTCTCCCACAACAAAGAGCTCGTCCATCCAGTATCTTATTTGCGCCCCTCGTCCATTAGCGCATCAGCAGCGTTGACACAACCACAACAGCCAGCAGCCTCGTTTTCGCCACCACAGCCAATGTATGCCAGTCACGGGATTGCAACACAATTTACTACCGCCAACACCAATACAGCAAGTATCTCCTTTGATTTACCACTACGTGAAGCAAGAGATGCATTTGAACGTGCTTATTTCGAATATCACTTGGCACGGGAAAACGGTAGTATGACTCGTGTTGCTGAACGCACGGGTCTGGAACGCACCCACCTGTACCGGAAGTTGAAACAACTGGGTGTCGAACCTGGTAAAGCAGCACGAAGGGCTGCCATCTGAACATGGCGCTCTTTTCCCTCTAAAAGCCGCATCGTAACTGATCACACGTCTGACTAGCCTTCCGTTCCCGAAGTAAAATATTTCTTCAAAAACAAGATTGCCCACTTGAAATTTTCCGTAAAGATAGTATTTTCTCTATTGGGTTATCATTTTCATAGGGGAACATTATGGATTTGGTTTACAACAGTGAGCAGTACAGCGTCGTCGAGTTCAGCGTCAATACCGACCATGAAGCATTGATTTCCGGTGGGTATGAAATTATGGACAAATCCATGCAACGTGAATTCTACATCGGCGGAATGGCAGCTGAATTATTCCGTAAAGTCGTTACCGATCTGATCGCCTCATCACCCAGCATGGAAGAAATCGACAATTTCCTCAGTCAATACGATGTGCACATGTGCCATCCAATGACAAAGCACTAATGCCGCAACCCTTCACTTCCTCTTGCGAGGAGGTGAGGTTTTACCCTTTGTACACAACACCAGTTTTCGTATTCCCGCCTTGAATTCCCGTCCTATCACCAGTACCCAGACCGGCATGCACACGCAACTGTTAGCCTTGGTCGACAAACACGCAACCCATCCCTTTTTAAAACCGGTTAGCCATTACAATCAACGCGCTTTTGAGTCCAGTATTGCCACATGGCAACAAACAGGTGCCGCACCGCTTATTCTCGACACCGGTTGCGGCGTCGGCATATCGACCATGCATCTGGCCCGACAATTCCCTGATCATTTTGTGATCGGCATTGATCAATCGGAAGACCGTCTGGCGCGCAAATCACATTGGGAAGGCGACATACCGGCAAACATGACCTTTATCCGTGCAGATCTGGTCGACTACTGGCGACTATTGCAAACCCACAAGATTTACCCCGCACGTCAATACGTGTTGTATCCGAACCCGTGGCCCAAGATCGGCCATGTGGGGCGACGCTGGCATGGACACCCGGTCTTTCCAGCCATCGCAGCATTGGGTGGTGTCATCGAATGCCGTAGTAACTGGCAGATCTATGTGGAAGAATTCGCCTTCGCATTAGGCCACCTCAGTCATCGGCAAATCGCCTGCGAGGCTTTTTTACCGGATATCCCCATTACCCCATTCGAGCAAAAATATCTCGCCTCAAGGCATGCCTTATGGCGCTGCATTGCACAGCTGCCACACGGCAATCCGGATTAGATTTCGATTTTGGAACCCAACTCTACAATGCGATTGGTCGGAATGCGAAAGAAGTCCGATGGTTTGGCACCGTTTTGATACATCCAGGCAAATACATATTCGCGCCACAGCGACATCCCCAGCAAATTGCGGGGCACGATCGTATCTCGCGCAATGAAAAATGATGTATCCATCAAATCAAACTGCATATCGAACTGCGTGGCAGTCAATTCCAGCACACGGTTGATATCGGGCACTTCTTTAAAACCGAATACCGCACGCAACTGGTAAACATTGTCGCCCATCGGGTTCAACGTCAACCGTTTGTCGTCCTCGACAAACGGCACATCCCAGATACTGATTTTCAGGAAAAACACCCGTTTGTGCAAAATGCGGTTGTGTTTCAGATTGTGCAGCATGGCAACAGGCACCGTATTCATATTACCCGTTAAAAAGACTGCCGTACCATCAACCCGATGAGGGGGATGCGCCAGAAGGCTTTCGATAAAGGGAGCCAAAGGAATACCGTCATCTTTAACGCGTGCGCGCAACAGCATACGCCCCGAATACCAGGTCATCAGCAAATAAAACAGGATGCCGCCCAGCAATAACGGGAACCAGCCACCTTCGGGGATTTTTAAAAGATTTGCCGAGAAAAATGCAATATCGATGGTTAAAAATACCAGAATAGCCGCAGCCACCAGACCGGTATGCCATTTCCACACAGAACGCATCACAATGGCTGCCAACACGGAAGTAATCACCATCGTAGTCGTCACAGCAATCCCATAGGCTGCGGCCAGATTCTCGGACTTCTTAAACGCGACAACAACACCAATGACCGCAGCCCATAACAGCCAGTTCACAACAGGAATATAAATCTGGCCTTGTTCATTGGCCGATGTATGCTTGATTTGCATACGCGGTACAAACCCCAGCAAAATCGCTTGGCTTGTTAAAGAAAATGCCCCTGAAATCACGGCTTGCGATGCAATGATCGTTGAAATCATTGCCAGAATCACCATTGGTATCAAGACTGCTTCCGGCACCATTTTATAAAACGGATTGTCGACCGCATCAGGATTGACCAGCAAAGTCGCCCCTTGGCCGATATAGTTCAGAATCAATGTCGGCATCACAACATACAACCACGCCAACCGGATCGGACGCAAACCAAAGTGTCCCATATCGGCATACACTGCTTCAGCACCGGTTAGTACAAGCACCACCACACCCAGCACAATAAACGCCTGCAATGCATGCTCAGCGATAAATATATAAGCATAGTAAGGGTTCAATGCCAGAAGAATACGTGGCTCCTGGGCAATGTTATAGATCCCCAGCAAA
>JAATFN010000310.1 GCA_015655165.1 Betaproteobacteria bacterium
AATGCTGCTTTTTCCTTGCCCCACCCGCACAACTACCGTGTCCCGCGTTGCTCTCGCTTCGCCTTTGAAACACCCTCGTCCAACGGGAGCCGAACTATAGCAAGCCAATTTCTTCTGCGCAAGTAGTTTTTAAATTATCTTAAAAAGTAGTTAACTTTTTCGGGACAGCAGTGCCAGAAATTCATTACGCAAACTCGCGTTCTTCAAAAACGACCCGCGCATCACACTATTGATCATTTTTGCATCGGTATCTTTCACGCCACGCCAGTGCATACAAAAGTGGTCTGCTTCCATCACAATAGCCAGACCATTTGGTTGCAGTTTCTTCATTAATAGGTCAGCCAGTTGCAAAACGGCTTCTTCTTGAATCTGGGGGCGGCTCATCACCCAGTGGATTAAACGCACATACTTGGACAAGCCGATCAGATTTGAATGCGCACTCGGCATCACACCTACCCAAATCTTGCCCATAATCGGACACAAGTGATGCGAACAAGCACTGCGTACTCCAATCGGCCCGACAATCATCAGTTCGTTTAACTTACCCACATTGGGAAACTCAGTCACAACAGGTGGTGCCTGATATCTTCCGGCAAACACTTCCTGTATATACATTCTGGCAACACGCTTAGCCGTCTCATGGGTGTTGTGGTCGCTTTCGACATCTATGACCAGACTTTCGAGTACTCCTTCAAGCTTGACCTGAACTTCACGTTGCAACGCATCTAACTCACCTTCTTCAATAAAGTCGGCAATATTGTCGTTTGCATGAAAGCGCGCACCAGCTGCTTTAATACGTGCACGAATACGTGCCGAAACCAACTGCTCATGCACACTGATGTTTGATTTTTTTGTTGCCATTACGTTAATTGGATGGCGTATACGTCATTGTTACCTGACTCAACCATCCGTTAGTGAACCGAAAGCAACCATTATGCCTTAAAACCCTTCAACCATAAGAGTCATCTAGAACATCCTCATACCCATCACATTAATCAAACAGCCTGGGGCTAGTTAATATTCCTTACTAAGGACACTCTGACTCACATCCAGCCATGCTCTTGCTGCATGCGACAAATAGAGACCTTGTGTCACATAAGCAACTTGCCATAGTACTTCCGGCTCGATCAGGCGCACTGCCTGCAAATGGTTGTCCGCCAATCGGTGCACAAACGGTTCAGGCAATAATGCGACACCAACACCAGCAGAAGCCATGGCTACCAGCCAGTCCCACTGGCTGCTTTGTGCGGCAATTTGCGGTGCAAAACCTTCCCGCAGAAACACCGCCTGCAATGTCCGGGTCAAACCAAAAGCATTTTTCAATAATACCAAAGGCATGTCTTTCAAATCTTTCACATGCAGTGTTTCCCGGTGTTCCTGGAATGTACCGGCCTTGGCAACCGCATACACCGGATAACTGGCAACCGGATAGACTTGCAAACCCAGACCGGGGTCTGCCGGCAAAATTGTCATGCCTATTTCGAGTTCGCCTGACGCCACCTGCGACTCGACCATCGGCCCTGTATCTTCCTGCAACTGTAAAGCAATTTCCGGATAACGTTCACGGAAGGCTTTTAACACCGGGGTACACAGAATATTGATCATGGGCGGGATACCGACAGTCAGTTGTCCTTGATGCAAGGTCTTGGTATTGTGCAATTCGGCTGTCAGTCTGCCCATCGCTTGTAGGATTTCCTGCGCTTGCTCAAAAACGATGCGTCCGGTATCCGTTAACTGCAAGCCACGGCCATTACGTATCAATAATTGCGCATCCACTTCTTCTTCCAGATAGCGCACTTTTTTACTGACCGCGGACTGCGTCACATGTAATGCCTCTGCCGCACGACTGAAACTGCTTAAACGCGCAGTTTGCACAAAATACTGTAAAGCACGGATATCCATCAATACGCTACCTGTTTAGCCATTCCAGAATGGAATGGATTTTGAGATTTTAATTCATACTTGGAATTTCTTGCAATTCTATACTAACGGCCACCAATAATAATTTCATATTAAGAAAACGAATTTCATCCAGAAATATTCGTGCCAGGAGAGTGAGATGTTGAAAGATCGTATTCGCCACCCAGCGTTACTCAGTAAAGTTGTTTCAGCCCAGGAAGCTGTCGGTATATTTAAAAACGGCATGACTGTTGGTATGAGCGGTTTTACCCGTGCAGGAGATGCCAAAGCCATTCCCCATGCATTGGCAGAACACGCCAGACATGACCCGTTGCAAATCACCGTCATCACAGGTGCGTCATTGGGACACGGCAGTGACGGCATGATGGCCGAGGCCGGCTTATTGGCGCGTCGCTTGCCGTTTCAAGTCGACACAACATTACGTCGTAAGATCAATGCGGGTGAAGTGATGTTTATTGACCAGCATTTATCGGAAACTGTCGAACAACTGCGTTCCAACAATTTGCCGGCCATCGATATCGCTATCATTGAAGCGGTAGCGATTACAGAAGAGGGTGGCATTATCCCGACGATGTCAGTCGGTAACTCGGCAAGTTTTGTGGAACAAGCCGCCCAGATCATCATCGAATTAAACACCAGTGTGCCTGTAACGCTTGAAGGTTTGCACGATGTCTACGTCCCGGAAAAACGCCCCGGACGACAGCCTATCCCGCTCGTTGCATGCGATCAACGTATCGGAACTACTGCAATTACTGTAGACCCGGCAAAAATCGTCGCAATTGTTGTAACAGATGCGCCGGACAGTCCCTCATCAGCCTTACCAGCAGACGCCGAAACACAAGCGATTGCCAATCACATTATCGACTTCCTGAAAGCAGAAGTTGCGGCAGGGCGCTTAGACGAAACCTTGCCGCCATTGCAAGCGGGTATCGGTACAATTGCCAATGCAGTCTTATCGGGATTGAATGCATCACCATTCAACAATATGGTGATGTTCTCTGAAGTGTTGCAAGATAGTGCGATTGAATTACTCGATTCCGGCAAGCTCGCATTTGCATCGGCGTCATCCATCACATTGACCGAAGCCATGTATAACAAGTTTATACAAAACATCGACACTTACCGCGACAAGGTTGTCTTGCGTCCGCAAGAAATCAGCAACCATCCCGAGATCGTACGCCGTCTGGGAATCATTGCCTTGAATACCGCACTGGAGTTCGACATTTACGGCAACGTCAATTCAACCCATGTCAACGGCACCCACATGATGAACGGTATTGGCGGTTCTGGCGACTTTGCCAGAAATGCACAGTTATCGATCTTTGTATCCAAATCCATTGCCAAAGATGGCGATATTTCCAGCATCGTTCCAATGGTCACACATGTCGACCACACAGAGCATGATGTCGATATTCTTGTCACCGAACAAGGTCTGGCAGATTTGCGTGGACTAGCACCACGCGAACGTGCGCCCATCATCATCGCACATTGTGTACATCCCGATTACAGGAATAAATTGCTTTCTTATTTCGAACGCGCAAAAGAGAAGGGCGGTCATACCCCACATATTCTATCTGAAGCATTGTCATGGCATATCCAGTATCAGACATCGGGATCCATGCGCTAGCATTTTGCTAGTCACAAGCCAAAAACAAGCAAGCCTGCTTTACCCAAGCAGGCTTTTTTATTTCACGATGACTCCAGCACCGAAATTCGCTGGACTACGCCACAGCCAGATACAGCAGGTTTATCAATAACTTAGGCGAGTTCAACATATGCCGGTGCTTTCCGAAACCTGACCTGACTTCCGACCGCCTGACT
>JAATFN010000251.1 GCA_015655165.1 Betaproteobacteria bacterium
CAGTGTCCGGATTCACGCACTGGGCGACGTGGATGAATTAAATGCCCACATAGGTGTATTGCTGTGTGAGAGCCTGCCAGACACACTCAGAGAAGAATTACTGACCATCCAGCATGATCTCTTTGATCTCGGCGGGGAACTGTGTATTCCCGGTTACACCATCATCACAGAAGTACATATTGCACGGCTCGATGCGTTACTGGCCAAATACAACACCGACCTGCCACTGCTGGCCGAATTTATTTTACCAGGTGGTGCCCGTGCTGGCGCTTATACCCATATTTGCCGTACAGTATGCCGCCGGGCCGAACGCACCGTCGTGTCTTTAGGCCAGCACGAAGCGATCAACACCCATCCAAAACACTATTTGAACCGCTTGTCCGACTTGTTTTTTGTGCTCTCGCGCGTACTCAACCGCTTTGCAGGAGTAGGTGACGTGCTCTGGCAAAAAGACAGGGAAGTCACGCCTGACAAAAGGTAACCTGCGCTTGGTAGTCTGGCATCGTCTAGTCAGGCAGTGGCAGCTACCGGGTGCACGATATTGAATCGCCCGCACACCGATGCCACAATACCTTTGGCATCCAGCCCGCATGCAGACAACAGTTGGACTGCATCACCATGATCGATAAAACGGTCCGGCAAACCCAGATGAAGTATGGGAATCACAATCCCGGCGTCAGCCAGTGCTTCGGCTACAGCAGACCCGGCGCCCCCCATGATCGCCCCCTCTTCAATGGTCACCAATACGTCATGCGTCTTGGCCAATTGCCTGACTAATGCCACATCCAGCGGTTTGACAAAACGCATATTGGCAACAGTCGCATTCAGCGTTTCTGCAGCTTCTAACGCGGGAGCAACCATGGTACCAAATGCCAGAATAGCTACGCCCTTGCCTTGGCGGCGCACTTCGCCTTTCCCCAGGGCAATGGTGTCCAACGTTTTTTCAACCACAGCACCAACACCGGCACCACGCGGATAGCGCACTGCAGCCGGCCCTTTATACGCATAGGCAGTCGAGAGCATCTTGCGACATTCATTCTCGTCAGAAGCAGCCATGACAACCATATTCGGAATACAGCGTAAAAATGCCATATCATAGTTACCGGCATGTGTCGCACCATCCGCACCCACAAGACCGGCACGGTCCAGAGCAAAAGTGACATCCAGATTTTGCAGCGCGACATCATGGATCAACTGGTCATAACCGCGCTGCAAAAAGGTCGAGTAAATCGCCACAACCGGCTTTAATCCTTCACACGCCAGACCCGCGGCAAATGTCACTGCATGCTGTTCGGCAATCCCTACATCGTAATAGCGATCAGGAAACTGCTTATGAAAAGCCACCATGCCGGAACCTTCGCGCATGGCCGGTGTAATCGCTACCAACGACTTGTCGACTGCCGCCATGTCACACAACCAGTCACCAAAGACTTGTGTATACGTGACTTTTGTCGATGTACTCGGCTTGATGCCTTCTAACGGATTAAATTTACCCGGGCCATGATAGAGCACCGGATCGGCTTCGGCCAGCTTGTAGCCCTGCCCCTTTTTAGTGACAACATGCAAGAACTGCGGACCTTTCAGGTCTTTCAGATTTTGCGATGTCGGAATCAATGAATCAAGGTCGTGTCCATCAATCGGGCCAATATAGTTAAAGCCGAATTGTTCAAACATTGTGGCCGGCACAACCATGCCTTTGGCGTGCTCTTCAAAGCGTTTGGCCAGCTCGAACATCGGTGCCGGCAACATCGATTTACCGACATGTTTGGCTTTCGCATAAAACTTGCCCGACATCAGTCTTGCCAGATAACGGTTTAATGCGCCAACCGGTGGAGAAATCGACATGTCGTTGTCATTTAAAATGACCAGCAAATTAATGTCGTCATAGACACCGGCATTATTTAACGCTTCAAACGCCATCCCGGCCGTCATCGCACCATCACCGATCACAGCAATCGCGTGGCGGTCTTCACCTTTGGTTTTAGCACCCAAGGCCATGCCCAGTGCTGCAGATATCGATGTGGACGAGTGCGCGGTCCCGAACGTGTCATAGTCACTTTCAATACGGCGCGGAAAACCTGAAATCCCGCCTTGTTGACGCAAGCTATGCATCTGGTCGCGGCGACCTGTCAGAATTTTATGCGGATAGGTTTGATGACCGACATCCCACACTATCCGGTCTTCGGGAGTATTAAAAACGTAATGCAGTGCAATTGTCAGTTCGACCGTACCCAAATTGGAGGATAGATGTCCGCCCGTCTTCGAGACAGAATCAATCACGTAGTTACGCAGCTCTTCCGCCAAGGGCGTAAGCTGACTACGTGACAGTTGCCGTAAATCGGCAGGATTGTTTATCGTGTTAAGAAGCATACTAATGCCCGTCTAGTCATTGATCGGCTGTGTTTATATTCAACATCAGGTCTTGCGCTGTACGATCAGATCCGCCATCGCGCGCAATCGGCCGGCTCGTTCACCGAATGGTGTAAGTGCAGCATGTGCATTCAGACGCAATGTTTCGGCCAATGCCACAGATTGTGCCATCCCCAGAATAGAGACATATGTCGGTTTGTTGTCCGCCGCATCCTTGCCGGCTGTTTTACCCAATGTTGCAGAATCTGCAGTGACATCAAGGATATCGTCAACAACCTGAAACGCCAGACCGATCGCTGCGGCATATTGGTCTAACGCTTTTTCTTCGTCGGGTGTAGGCAGTTTACCGCTTAACGCCCCGAGAAACACAGCCGCACGTAACAATGCGCCTGTTTTTAATCTGTGCATCTGCTCTAACTGCGCTTGCGTCAATGCCAGCCCGACACTGGCCAAATCAATCGCCTGGCCACCGCACATACCGAGAGAACCAGATGCTTGTGCTAAAACACGCACCATCTCCAACTGCCGCACAACCACTTGATCGCGCTGGTCAATGCCTCCAAAAGGCGCCGCCAACACAGCAAATGCCTGTGTCTGCAACGCGTCACCGACCAATAATGCTGTCGCATCATCATATTTAACATGCACTGTCGGCTTGCCCCGGCGCAAATCATCATCATCCATGCAAGGCATATCGTCATGCACAAGCGAATACACGTGGATCATCTCAACAGCAGCACCTGCACGTGCCAACAATACTTCTGGCGCATCAAACACATCCCCGGCAGCATACACCAGCAAGGGACGTACGCGCTTGCCACCATCCAATGCTGCATAACGCATGGCCGCATGCAAATGGTGAGGAGTACTTGTCGCGGGGGGCAATAATACGCCCAAAGCAGCCTCAATATCCGACTGGACCGATTTAACCCATGCTGAAAACGGTTTGATTTCCGTTTGCACGGTCATGATGCATCCTCGTCAATATCTTCAGTTGCAAACGGCTTTAACATACCACCTTCCAGCACTTTGATCTGGCTGTCGACCTTATCTAACTGGCCTGCACAAAATTTGACGAGTTCGGCACCACGCTTATAGGCAGCCACAGACGCTTCGAGAGACAATGCACCGGCCTCCATCTGCGCGACCAACTGGTCGAGTTCTTGCATCGCCGCTTCAAACGAAGCAGGTGCATTGGCATTCACGGCATTTTTCGACATGAGACAATCAATCTGGGATAGGAACCCGCTATTTTAGAACAAACTGCCGCGTGTTTGCGGCAAATCCATTTTTTCGGCAGGATTAGTCATGCCACTGTCCCCATCATGGGGAGGTTTTATGCCATAATTGCATATTCTGTCCGAAATTTCCTCTTCATATTATTTGAACATAGGTTTTTACGGATTCTTTCTCTCTTAGGTTGGTGCGAATTAATTTGGGGGCGGAGATGTCCGATCTTGCTACTTTTAAACAACTAGCGCCGTCACAAGCGCAACTTCCAGTCAACGTTTACTTTGACGACACGTTATTTAAACGTGAAACCCAACATCTCTTCCAGCAAGGGCAACGCTATGTAGGGCATGAATTAATGGTGCCTGAAATTGGTGATTATGCAACCTTGCCGTGGGAAAACGAGGGGAGAATGCTCGTGCGAAATGCACAGGGCATTGAACTCGTCTCGAACGTATGCCGTCATCGTCAGGCCAAAATGCTTGATGGCCGCGGCAACGTGACCAATATTGTCTGTCCGCTTCATCGCTGGACCTATAATTTGAAGGGCGAATTAACAGGGGCGCCACATTTCCCGGAAACGCCTTGTTCGAACCTGTCGCGCACCCCTTTGCAAAACTGGAACGGCTTGTTGTTCGAGCATAACGGAAAAAACGTGATCGAACAGTTAAACAACCTGTCTGTCACCAAAGAACTCGATTTCTCCGGTTATTTGTTTGACCATGTAGAAGTGCATGAGTGCGACTATAACTGGAAAACATTTATCGAGGTCTATCTGGAAGACTACCACGTCGAGCCGTTCCATCCTGGCCTGGGTAACTTTGTCGACTGCAGCGAATTACGCTGGGAGTTCGGCAAACACTACAGTGTGCAGACCGTGGGCCTTAACCATGGCCTGACAAAACCGGGTTCTGCGACCTACCAGCAATGGCATGATCAGGTCTTGAAGATGGGCAATGGTACATTGCCGCCATATGGCGCCATCTGGCTGACACTCTACCCCAATATCATGGTGGAGTGGTATCCGCATGTTCTGGTGGTGTCCACGCTATGGCCGAGCGGCCCACAAAAGACAACCAACGTTGTCGAGTTCTACTATCCCGAAGAAGTCGCATTGTTCGAACGCGAATTCGTCGAGGCAGAACGGGCAGCTTACATGGAAACATGTGTCGAGGATGATGAAATCGCACTACGTATGGATGCAGGTCGTCGCATCCTGATGGAGCGTGGCACCAGTGAAGTCGGCCCCTACCAGTCGCCGATGGAAGATGGCATGCAACATTTTCATGAATGGTATCGCAGTCAAATTGGCGTATCATTACCCTAAGGCAACAAGCAGCGCATTAAAACACTGACTGTTGCCCATGAGCTGGCGGCGTACACAACACTGTGCACGCCGCTGTTTTATCTGATTTCACAGGACCAACATGCAATCCCTCTGGATGCTTTGTGCGGCGTTTTCGTTTGCACTAATGAGCGCTTGCGTCAAACTTGCCAGCGACTATTACTCGATAGCTGAAATTGTATTGTCACGCGGTGTACTCGGCGCCCTCCTGATTTTAGGCACCATGTATTTACAGGGTGGCACAACACTTAGGACTCCTTTCCCCAGACAACATGTCGTACGAGGCATCATTGGCGCGACTTCCCAATGGCTTTGGTTTTACTCGTATACGTTGCTACCGGTCGCAATGGCCACCACGATTAACAGTACTTCGTCAATCTGGCTTGTCGTCATCCTGTTTGTCATTGCATGGCATCGTCGAGAAAAACAATTCGAATGGGGCTTGGCCGGCGCGGTTGTACTGAGCTTTATCGGTGTTGCACTGCTCTTGCGTCCTTCTGTGGACAATAGCCAGTTCTTGGGCGCCATGGTCGGTCTGGTTTCAAGTTTTACCACCACA
>JAATFN010000321.1 GCA_015655165.1 Betaproteobacteria bacterium
ACAGACATGTTCGTGATTCGCTTTCGGATTCACTTTTGCCAGTGAGACTTCAGCTACCACGGTATATTCACTAAAAGTCGAGCATCCCATGTAATGGAAAATGGGCTGACCGTTATAGGAAAAGCGCGTCGTGCCATCTGGCATCACGCCTTTACCTTGCGTGGCGCGCACAGCCACACATAAATTGGTCTTACCCGATTTACAGAACAGACACTCACCGCACTCTGCGGTATATAGCGGGATTACGTGGTCGCCAGGTTTGACGCTAGTGACACCCTCACCAACTTCAACGACAACACCTGCTCCTTCATGTCCTAATACTGCCGGGAATATTCCTTCCGGATCATCACCCGACAAGGTAAAAGCATCGGTATGGCAAACACCAGTATGGGTAATTTTTACCAACACCTCGCCTTTTTGTGGTGGCGCGACGTCGATCTCGACAATTTCCAACGGTTTACCTGGGCCAAATGCCACAGCTGCGCGAGATTTCATGGTAGTCCTTTTATGCAAAAAATAATCAGTTAGCCGTCAATCAACGGAGATAGGAACGTACTAGCGAGACAACTTCATCAATAGACTGTTGTTGCGACGCACTGTTAACTTCTGTCAGATGCGTGAACTCTTCGCGCAAATGACTCTCCAGCACCCCTGCCATCAATCCATTAATCGCGCCGCGAACAGCTGCGATTTGCTGAAGGATCGGGCCACATTCGGCACCTTCCTCCAATGCACGCTCCAACGAGTCTATCTGCCCACGCACGCGACGAACACGAACCAAGACACGGCGTTTCTCTTCTATAGTACGTGGCATTCACCACTCCTTGATACTGTTGGGGAGTATCGAACAATACTCCCCTATAGTATTCGAGTCAAGCACAATTGAATACGATTAAAAGCAAGTATCCAGTTTTAGCATAGTCCAACCCACTACATTTTGCTGAAATAAAAAAAACCGCATAGTTTGTCGCTATGCGGGTTTTTTAGACATACACAAAAAATATTACTTGTTGTCGCTTTCAAAGCGCCCCAACAATCCACCTGCACCTAACGTATCATATTCCTCGAAAGGTTGATGAATCCATGGATTAGTCGGTAAATAGGCGCAATGGAAATCCGGTTTCACAACCGAACAGGATTTCCACCATAAGACAGCAGATTTGACTTCTGTGACATCCTTGTAATGTGCCTGCAAATGCGCAGTGACTTTTTGCAATGTGACACCGGAGTCCAGCAAATCGTCGACTAACAGCACACGCCCAGACAAAGTGCCTTTGGTCATTGTGATGTATTTGGCAATATCCAGATGACCACGCTCGGTACCTGCTGCTTCACGGTAGGAACTCGTGGCCAAAATTGCCAGTGGCACATCAAAGATGCGGGAGATGACATCTCCCGGACGTACCCCACCACGCGCCAAGCAAAGAATTTGATCGAACTTCCAATTCGACTTGGCAACCTGATACGCCAACTCTTCAATAAGCCGATGATAATGGTCCCAAGAGACCCATAAATGTTTATCGTCTGATACGTTCATACGAAGTCACCAACACTATTTATTAAGATTATTTGAACGGGTGACGTAATACAATCGTCTCTTCACGATCAGGTCCTGTTGACACCATATCGATAGGTACACCAACCAACTCTTCGATACGCTTGATATAAGCACGTGCATTGACCGGCAACGCATCCATCGATTTCGCACCGACAGTTGACTCCGACCAGCCAGGCATTTCTTCATAAATCGGCTGACAAGCCGCCGCATCTTCTGCACCAACCGGGAAAATATCAATTTTTTTACCATGCAACTGGTAACCGGTACACAGCTTTAATGATGCCAGACCATCCAATACATCCAGTTTGGTCAAGCACATCCCAGTCACACCATTGATTTGCACGGAGCGACGCAACAATGCCGCATCAAACCAGCCACAACGACGTGCACGACCCGTCACAGTACCAAACTCGTTACCTACAGAAGACAGATGTTTACCAACACCCTGGTCTGTCGGCAGCTCTGCTGGAAACGGACCTGAGCCCACACGTGTTGTATACGCCTTGGTAATCCCCAGAATGTAGTGCAGCATGTTCGGTCCAACACCTGCACCTGCAGCTGCATTACCGGCCACACAGTTGCTTGACGTGACAAATGGATACGTACCATGATCAACATCGAGCAAACTACCCTGCGCACCTTCAAACAGCAAGTTGCCACCATTGCGATAAACAATGTGCAACTGGGAAGACACATCTGCAACCATCGGTTTAATACGCGAGACATTTGACATCGCATCATCAAAGGTCTGCTGGAACGGCACAGAAGCCGTTTGCAAATACTGTGTCAACACAAAGTTG
This sequence comes from Betaproteobacteria bacterium, assembly GCA_015655165.1. GTDB lineage: Bacteria > Pseudomonadota > Gammaproteobacteria > Burkholderiales > Burkholderiaceae_D > Herbaspirillum. The sequence continues at coordinate 2,359 of JAATFN010000321.1, forward strand.
TGATAGTCCAGATTCTCGCGCAGCTTTTCTGCAAAACGGGTTTCGTTTAACAAGTCTGCAACACGAATAGCACGACGTGCAACCTTGTCTTCATAAGCCGGGCCAATACCTTTGCCTGTTGTACCAATCTTTGCAGCGCCACGGGCGGATTCACGCGCCACATCCAATGCCACGTGATACGGTAAAA
>JAATFN010000130.1 GCA_015655165.1 Betaproteobacteria bacterium
AGTACATTGACCTCGATCAGGCATTACAAGATGCCGACTGGCTCATTACTGGCGAGGGACGCAGCGATGCCCAAACTTTGCATGGCAAAGCGCCCTATATTGCCAGCCTACATGCAAAACAACTTGGCATTCCGACAAGTTTACTCTCCGGAGGCGTCGATATTGCTTCTTTACAACAGTTGCAAACGCATTTTACTGGCTGTTTTTCGATTACCTTCGGGCCGATCAGCCTCAAGGAGGCCATTACCAATGCAGATCTGCTGCTATCCCACAGTGCACAACAAATGGCCTATCTTTGGCAGGCCAGTCATGTGACAACGTAACTAATCCTGACGTAACAAAAATGCCAGTATAAAATGTTAAAATGACAAGTTTTATGATAAATGCCTAACGCTAACATCGGCAAGTAGAGAGGACTTCAACCGTGCACCAATTCTTGCTCAGTAGTGTCGCTGTGCTATTCGCATGCATCAGCTTTATGGCACATTCCCAGGTTCCTACCGATCCGACTAAAACCGGGGAACTCATGTCGGCGCCTCCCGGGACACTGTCGACATTGTCGCTTCCCTCCTCTGCTATCACCAATACACGTGTCGGTGCAGGTGATGTTTTGCGTGTCACGGTATTCGGCCAGCCTGACTTGTCAGCTGAAGTCGGCATCAATTACAAAGGTTTGATCAATTTGCCGTTAATTGGTGCCCTAGATATCAATGACCTGACGACAAGCGAGATCATTGCAAAAATTGCAGCCACATACAAGGAAAAGCAATTTTTAAAAAATCCGGAAATTTCAGTCGAAGTCGTTCAGTTGCGTAGCCAAATGGTCTCCATTCTGGGTGAAGTAAGCCACCCGGGACGTTATCCGATTCCAGGCAAAATGACCGTACTCGAATTGCTCGCAACAGCAGGTGGCCTCACTACCGATGCGGATAGTAACGTCACCTTGTTGCGACGTAATACCGATCAATCCAAAGATGATGTACGTATTCCGATTCGCCTGGGCGAAACCAATACGACTGAACGTACGCCTTTGGATGTCAATTTAAGTAATGGCGATGTTGTCTACGTTAATAAGAAAAAACTGTTTTATATTCATGGCGAAGTCAATCGCCCGGGGGCTTATCCGATGGAGCCCGATATGAATGTCATGCGTGCTATATCATTAGGTGGTGGACTTTCGCTGCGTGCTTCTACCCGCCGCATCAGTATTTACCGCAAAATCGACGAACAGGCCAAACAATTTGGTGTCAACATGGCAGATACGGTACAAGCCGGTGATGTCGTTTATGTCAAAGAAAGTTTGTTTTAATCTGCGTTAATAACGGTAAAACTATTGTGAATTCATCCCAACAAGAACACGGACTAACATCCCGGCAAATTCTCGCTATGCTACTGGCACAGCGAAATACGATCATAAAAACACTGGCGATTGTCGTCGTGCTTACCATTGTCATCACATTGTTGCTACCTAAAACCTATACAGCAACATCTGATGTGTACTTGGACTATAAGACAACCGATCCCATTAATGGTCGTCTGTTCTCGTCAGCACAAGACGAGAGCTACCTGCAAACGCAGTTGGACATGTTAAAAAGTCAGGCCGTTGCCGAGCAAGTGATCGAATTACTGGACCTGACAAACACCGAGCAATATCAGCAAAGTGCCAGTCGTCATGGCAAAGAAAAAACGTATGCCAGTCTGGTCAAACATATCAATGCCAGTACAGAAGTAATCAAACGCGACTCCAGCCGGGTAATTGAAGTCCGTTATTCGACCGGCACACCCGAAACCGCACGTGACTTTGCCAATGCAGTTGTCCGTGCCTATATCAATTTGAACCAGCAGATTTCCTCGTCCTCGGCCAGAAGTCGCCGCGAACAATATAATGCACAGCTCGAGCACTTGCGCAAAGAAGCCGATGATATTCAACAAAAACTGACACAATACCAGCAGGAAACCGGCATTCTGGATTTGAATGTACGTGATGACATGCAAACACGTCAGTTAAATGATCTGACAACGGCCTTATCCAGTGTGCAAGGCCAGCAACTTGAAGCACAGTCCCGCAAAAATGCGACAGACCAGTTGTTAACACGTGGTGTACACGCTGATGAATTACCGGAAATCGCACAGTTGCCCAATATTAATGATATGAAATCAAAACTTTCCGATGTTGATAAACGTCTATCGGATATTCAAGGTGTATTAGGTAGCCAACATCCTAAAATACTGGCATTGGTCCAGGAACGAAACCAACTGCAAGAGCGCATTAGTCGTGAAGCACGTGGTGCACTACAGTCACAGCAACTCGATGCCAGCCGTCTGTCTTTACAAGAAACATCATTGCGTAAAACCGTAGAAGAACGCAGTGCTGAATTGTTAAAACAAAAACAGCATCGAGATACGATCAGTTCTTACCAACGCCAACTTGAAAGTGTTGAACGCATTTACAATGCCGCTTTGCAAAAATATG
>JAATFN010000420.1 GCA_015655165.1 Betaproteobacteria bacterium
GTAAATAGCCTATTCGCTGGTGTGGTTTGTCTGGCCTTACCGATTCCCAATACTGTGCATGCAGTTGAAGCTGTCAACACGTCATCCAGAAGCTACGCCATCGCGGGAGGCAAACTGGTTGATGTGCTCGCGCAGTTTGCTGCTGTCGCCGGTGTGCCGTTGTCGTTTGATCCTGCTGTATTGGGCAATCTCCACAGTAACGGATTACAAGGCAACTTCACTGTGCAAGAAGGATTCAGCCGTCTGTTGACAGGCAGTGGTTATGAACTGGAGAGCAAGGGAAATAGTGGTTATTCGTTGCGTCCCAGTACGTTACGTTCCGGTACCGGTGAAGGGGCAGCTTCTGCTAGCGGAGAGACCATGCTGCAGACCGTTACCGTGATGGGGACCACCGAGCCAAATCCAGCCGACATGCCATATAAGGCAGCAGGTTCAAATGCGCACATCTCGGCGCAACAGATCGAGACAAACCGTGGCACCTCCGTTGGAGACTTTCTTGCCGGCATTCCCGGCGTGCTCAACGGGGACAACCGCAATTCGGGTGCGCTTGATGTCAACATCCGGGGTATGCAGGGACAAGGCCGTGTACCGGTGGTCATTGATGGCGCCTCGCAGGAGCAAACGGTCTATCGTGGCTACAACGGCGCCCGCTCAGGCAGCTATGTCGATCCTGATTTCATTGGAGAGGTTGCCATCGAGAAGGGGGCAAGTTCCGGTGCGGATGCATCGGGTGCGATTGGCGGTATCGTGCGCATGCGTACATTATCAGTGGATGACATTCTGTTGCCAGGCAAAAAAGTCGGTATCCGTTTGCGCGGTGGATTTAACACCAACAGCACTTCGGCGCCACCGCTTCTGACGACAGGCGGCGTCATCGGCGGTTCTTTTCCTGAAGGAACCACACCGACGGTGCGCGATGGTGGCAATATGGATCGCCCTGGACTGTTTCAACCGACAGGTGGTAACGGCAGTGTTGCAATGGCTTACAGTTCAGACGGCGTCGATCTGGTCGCAGCTTTCGCGCGTCGACGCAACGGGAATTATTTTTCAGGAAACTACGGTAGCGGCCAGCCTCATTTCGTCAATCTGGGTACAGATTACGGCTATACCCGGATTGGTTACGAGGGCCTTTCTCCATGGAAAGGCGGGGAAGAAATCCTGAATACATCGACGGATAATAGCTCGCTGCTGCTCAAGGGGAATGTCCATTTCGGCACGGATCATGCGCTGGAACTGAGTTATATGCGCTATGACAGCACCTTCGGGGAAATCATGCCAACCCGGCTTGGAAGCCATACAAGCGCGGTCGGTGGCTATCAGTCTCCGCTTGATAGACTCGATCTGAAGACCTGGACCGCGCGCTATCGCTGGTCGCCAGGCAGCGATCTGGTTAACCTGAAAGTGGATGTGTTTCGTACCGATATGGACCACCGGGCGAACAACCTGCTGACCATCGGCACCACCACCACCGAGAGTATCAGTTACTCGCAGTCGATCCGCGACGGCGTCAAGCTGTCGAATGAGAGCCTCATCAGCGCCATTCCCGGCAAGTTCAAACTTGAATATGGTGGTGCCTGGCAGCGTGACCAGGTTGGTCTGCCCGATGGAATGGACAACAATCAATGGGTGATCAACCACCTGGAGTTCCCACCACGTTCTGGCACGCGTACTGAAAAAAGCACCTTCGTCAATACAGACTGGAAGATCAATCCGCAGTGGACACTTGCCACCGGTTTGCGTTACGCCAATTTTGAAACGACAGACCGCAACTATTCGCTAAAGACAATCAGCTACTGGCCAAATACCGCCTATGAACTCATCCCGGGTGTGCCGACCCAAATCTCGGGGCATGGCTGGTCCAAAAATATTTCCCTTAGCTGGGCGCCGAAAGATGATGTGCAGTTTTACATCCGTTATTCGGATGCTACGCGCATGCCTAGTGTCTTCGAGACATTGAGCGGTTTCTCGACTGCCTATCTGCCACCGGACTTGCGTCCAGAGCGGGCAAAATCCTATGAATTGGGGGTGAACAAGGTATTTGACAATCTGACCGGCAATAAAGATCGCCTGCGCGTGCATTTCGCCTATTATGATAATAAGATCGACGATTATCTTACACGCTCGAACGTGATCTATGATAAACCGATTAGCTGGCAGATCGGTGGTCTTGGTATGATCAATCTCGACTATGCCCGCATGAGGGGGATCGAATTGAGTGCGGATTACGGGCGAGGGAACCTGACGACCAAATTGTCATGGAATCACGCGATTACCTCGCGCTTCTGTGCCCGTCCGGGTACATTGTATCGTCAGGAAAACTTGTGTTCGGAAGGCGGCTTCATCAACAGCTACGCGTTGCAACATGTGCCGCCGAAGGACACTGTTTCTCTGCAATTGGGCTACAATATGTTCGACGATCGCTTGCATTTGGGCACGCAGGTAAATTATTATTCAAGCCGTTTTGTTGAAAGTACTGTGGATTCGACAAGTGAGATACAGCCAGGCAAGTGGAATCCATACACGCTTGTGAATGTGTCCGCGCGTTACAAGATTGATGCATCGAAGCAGATCGATGTCGCAATCGATAATCTGACGGACCGTTATTACATGGATGCGATTAACGCCGCACTGATGCCAGCTCCCGGTCGTACTATCCGGATGAATTTTACTATCAAGTTCTGAGTGTTGTTGCCGGGTGTATATAGCATCCGGCTTTTATCAATTTTTTTGCAGGTAAATCATGACGCTTGACGATACCACCACCCAACTTACCCGTGCAGAACGTCTGCGTTCTGCCAACCACACGACACATGACGCGCTGGACACGGCGATTATGGCAGCAAAGCCCTTCGACAGCCTGACAAATTACGGCCGTTTCCTGAAAGTGCAGTATGCCTTTCACCGCGATGTTTCACCACTGTATACCGATGTGGCAGTCGCGGCTTTAATACCCGATCTGGCCAGTCTCAGTCGGTTGGATGCTGTTGCGCGAGATATAGCCAGTATTGGCGCAGCATTGCCCGGCGATACAGGAATTCCTGCAGCGACAGGGCTTGCCGTACCTGAAGCGCTTGGTTGGCTCTATGTCGTTGAAGGTTCGAATCTGGGCGCGGCATTTTTGCTAAAGGCAGCGAAAAAGATGGGGCTTTCCGAAACCCATGGCGCGTCACATTTGGCCGAAGCACCTGCTGGCAGGGCAGCACATTGGCGGCTATTCAAGGACGCGTTCAATGCGGTAGAATTCACCGAGGTTGAGGATGCACGTGTTATCGCCGGTGCCAATGCAGCTTTCGTGCGCGTGCGTGCACTGGTTGATCTGCATCTGGGTTGAGTCAACGGTTTTTATCCCAAAGATCTGCCGCAGGTATTACACAGGCAGAGCGGACTTGATGCCATTCACCCACGATTTGGCCGGCAGTTTGGTGGTAGTTTTGATCGCATCGGCCCGTTCGTACAGTGCCGTGAAATCGAGCACAGGTTTCTGTTTAAAGGCAATCGCAATGACATTGCCGTCATGGACCTCCGGCAGTGCAATCACATGACCAAAAGCGAATTTCATTGCCTTGAGGTTTTTTGCATAGCTTGGATGGTCGCCAAACAAATTGACCGTCATGACTCCATGCTCGCCTAATGCGTCATAGCATGCCTGATAGAACTCCGGCGTGTCCAATACCGGGCCTCTGGCCGTGGCGTCATACAAATCGACTTGCAAGACGTCAAGACTACCGGGTCGCACTTCGTCATTGACATACACCAGTGCATCCATTTCCAGCACTGACAAGCGCTCGTCTTCGGCGGGGAGTTTGAACATGCTGTTGCAAATAGCGATGACGGACGGATTCAACTCGACTGCTGTGACCCTGGCGTCTTCAAACTGGCGATAACAGAATTTGGTCAGTGCGCCTGTACCAAGCCCCAGTTGCACAATATGCTGTGGCGCTTTAACAAACAGCATCCATGCCATCATTTGCTGGGCATATTCCAGTTCCAGCCAATCGGGTTTACGAATGCGCATGGCGCCTTGCACCCATTCTGTTCCGAAGTGTAAATACCGCACGCCATCCATTTCCGACAAAGTTACAGGGGCATATCTGATTTTGCGGGGTTTGGGCGTTGACGCCGATTTACCTGGACCTTCTTTGGTATTGGCTTGTGCTTCGATGGATTTTCTTTTGATCAGCATAATCGGCAAACTAATACGCATGGCAAACGGGTTATGCCAATGCTTGGGACGGCGGACTTGCCGACTCGGTGAATGGGCAATGATGGCAGATTTAGGTGTTCAAGGCCAGTATTGACATCTTTCATTACAGCGATAAAGCGCCAACATCATCAGTTGTCTGTGTTGACTGTATTTATTCGCTAAAAATGGCCAGAAAGCCGTCTTTGGGTTCTTTGGCATCTGCCAGTTCATTGGTCATTTCCATGTCGATCAATTCTTCGACCGCATTGTTGTAATGCTGCATACCGGAGGTGCCGATAATACGGTAAATGTCACCCTGACTATTGCGCAGGCCAATCAACATTTTTTCTTTTTTGACTGCCGAGATATCTTTGACTTTGACGAGCAGATTGGTCATCAACTGGTCGTTGTAGGAAGCAATGTCTGTATTGTCGACTAAAGCAGTGGTAAGCATAGTAAGAAATAAGTATGAAATGGAAGTAAGGCAGGCAATAACATGTTGCCATGTTATTGCCTGCGGGCGCGCAATTTTAGCGCTTCTGGCGTAAACAGGCTACTATCGAGATAGTATTTATGCTGCAAACTGTTACAAGCTATGTTATTTGACATGGTGTTTTAGTTCCTGCCAGACCGCCAGTTTGGCTGAATAAGGCATGGTGTGTGCAGGGCTGCTTGATGGTAACGTCACGATGTTGTATTTGCCGGCATATTCGCCAAGGGCTTTTAATCCGGTGCGTGTGGCAGTACCACCATTAAAGCCGATCGTATGTAATTGTGGCATTGTTGTTAACAGGCTGATCAAATCATTGTCGACCGCGTTGCGAATATTTGTGTCCAGACTGCCTTTGCGTTGGGCATTGGCAATGACATCCCATACACCAATGTGGTGTTTGTGCAGTAAGGGTAATCGTGCTTCATAGGGCAGTATGACCAGATTAACGTCGACTAAGTCGGAGACGAGTTTCCAGAACTGGTTACGTGGGTGTGCGTAGTACTGCTGTGCATCAAGGGATGCCACGCCCGGGAAACTGCCCAGTATCAAAATCTGTGTATGCTGATCGGTTACTGGCGCAAAGCCATGCAGTGCAGATGATGTCATATGGCAAAGAAGAGTTGGTACGTTTCGCTGCTATGGTAACAGATGGGTGTGCGGCAATGGTGGCACGTGAACCTGTACTTATGGCGACGCACCTTGTGGTCGCTTTTCCAATGCAATTGTTTCATCTGATGAATGTGGCACGGGACATCTGAAGTAGGTAATTGTGTCGTAATATGTGCTGCGTAATCAAACTATTTCTAGTACAGCAAGCTATTAAAAATAGCTATGCTGATAGCGGGTAGGCTATTCAGTAATCGATTATTAACACTGACAAGGATAAAAAGACATGGGACAAAAAGTCATGATCATCACGGGTGGCAGTCGCGGTATTGGTGCTGCGACGGCGCTCTTGGCCGGCAAGAAGGGATACGCGGTGTGTGTGAACTATGTATCGAATCGTGACGCGGCTGAAGAAGTGGTGGGTAAAATTACCGCTGCCGGTGGCAAAGCAATGTCTGTGGCCGGCGATGTGGGTAAGGAGGCAGATATTGTACGGTTGTTCGAGTCTGTTGATAAAGAATTTGGTGCTGTGACGGCATTGATTAACAATGCGGGCATTTTGGATCACGGCATTCGTGTTGAAGAAATGACAGCAGAACGTATTAACCGTGTCTTGATCACGAATATTACCGGCAGCATGATTTGTGCACGTGAAGCGGTGCGCCGCATGTCGACAACGTATGGCGGTCAAGGCGGCGTGATTGTCAATTTGTCTTCAATGGCCGCAAAATTGGGTGGCCCATTCGAGTTTGTCGATTATGCAGCTTCCAAAGGTGCGATTGATGCGTTTACGATTGGACTGGCCAAAGAAGTTGCAATGGATGGTATCCGCGTCAATGCAGTACGTCCCGGGCTGATCTATACCGATATTCATGCCAGTGGCGGAACAACCGATCGTGTTGATCGTCTAAAGGATGGCGTGCCGATGAAACGTGGTGGCACGCCAGAAGAAGTCGCAAATGCCATTTTGTGGCTGGCATCCGACGAAGCGTCTTATGCCACCGGAACATTTATTGATATTTCAGGTGGCCGCTAAGGTAACGGTGAAAGGGTGATATGTTGCATGTAGTGTCCTTTTGTTGGAAAAATCCGCTTCTTTGTTGCTTTTTTTTCAGAAAAAAAGTGGTCAATCCGGGCGCTATCGCTTACAGTAGAGATGTTTTATAACTTGGAGTAGCTGTATGAAAAAGGCACTTTTGATTGTTGCCACAGTCAGCGTATTGGCTGGTTGTGCTGTAACGCCCAACTCGGCAAATGTGTATAACTCCCGTCAGGCACAAGGTGAGCAAATTGTCCGTATGGGGGTGGTCGAATCTGTGCGTAATGTCACGATCGATAAAGGTAAATCAGGTGTTGGTGCCTTAGGCGGCGGCGCATTGGGTGGTATTGCAGTAGGCTCTGCCGTGGGTGGCGGTAACGGGGCATTGGCAGCTGGTATTGTCGGCGCGATTTTGGGTGGTGTGGCAGGTGACCAGATTGACCAGAATCTGTCGACGCGTCCAGGCCTGGAAATTACGGTTCGTCTTGATAGCGGTGACTTGCGTGCGATTACCCAGGATGCCGATGAGCAATTCAGAACGGGTGAACGTGTACGGTTGCTCTCCGGTAGTGGCGTGACACGGGTTACACACTGACCATGTATTGATTTAATGCAACGTAAAACGAAAGCGGAACCTGATGGTTCCGCTTTTTTTATGTCTTCAACAGACTTATTTCGCTGACATATCGAGCAGCATGGTATTGAGGCGTTTAACAAACACAGATGGTTCTGCCAACGCACCACCTTCAGCTAGCAAGGCTTGATCATACAAGATGTGCGACCAGTCATCAAACTTGGCATCTTCATACTTCAGACGTTGTATTAACGGATGATCCGGATTGATTTCCAGAATAGGTTTTGCGTCCGGTGCTTGTTGACCGGCGGCTTTCAACATACGTAACAGGTTGCCGGACAATTCGTTCTGGTCGGCCACCAGACATGCTGGCGAGTCAGTCAAACGGAACGTGATACGCACATCCTTGGCTTTGTCTGCCAGGGCGGTTTTCATTTTGCCAATCAGGTCCGAATATTGCGATTGGCTTTCTTCCTGATGCTTTTTCTCTTCTTCGTTTTCCAGTGTGCCCAAATCCAGGTCGCCCTTGGCAACTGATGCCAGCGCTTTGCCGTCAAAGTCTTGCAGGAAAGAAAGCATCCATTCGTCGACACGATCGGTTAACAGCAAGACTTCGATGCCTTTTTTCAGGAACAC
>JAATFN010000422.1 GCA_015655165.1 Betaproteobacteria bacterium
GAAGGCAAGAAGATCGGCATTACACCAGGTAATAGCCACAAGTTGTTTTTCCCGTATATTGCAAAGCAGTCGGGAACCAACCCTGACAAGATCATCTGGACAAACATGGATGGTGCAGCGATGTCAGCCCAGTTGCTGGGCAAAAATCTCGATGCGGCACCATTTTATTCCATCCACTGGTTCTATCAGAACAAGGCAGCAAACAAGATCGGTGAAGAAATTGTCGTATTGCCATTCTCAGATGCAGGGTTTTCCATCTATGCAGCAGCCTTGCTGACAAACGATAAGATGCTCGCAGAAAAGCCTGAACTGGTGAAGAAATTCCTGCGTGCTGTGAAGCGTTCGTTTGAATGGGCAAATGCCAATCCAAAAGAAGCGTGTGAAATGCATATCAAAAAAGTACCTGAAGTAGCGCTGGATGATTGCATGGGCAGCTTGAAGGCTACCATGAGCTTTGTCTTTAATGACTATGAAAAGAAAAACGGTTTTGGGGCATTTACAAAGGAACGTCTGGACTTTACCTGGAAGGAAGTAGCCAAGGCACAGGAAATGGATGTTTCATGGGATCCATTCAAGGCAGTGGATATGCGTTTCTTGCCGGAAGCCAAGTAACATGGAAAAGAATGCCTTCAGATCAGGCGTGTCAATCAGGATAGATCGTGTCTCGCGTTATTTCGACTCATCTGATGGGGAACGTACCATTGCACTGGACAACGTATCGCTGGATATCGGACAAAATGAATTCGTTGCATTGGTCGGGCCTTCTGGTTGCGGGAAATCAACTCTGCTGAGAATTTTGGCGGGGTTGTTCAAGCCATCGGCAGGAATGGTGTATGTCGGTGATCAGAAACTGATGCAGCCCCGGGATGAAACAGGGATGGTATTTCAGGCTGCGACCTTGCTGCCATGGGTGAATATCCTTGAAAACATCTACTTTCCCTTCAAAGTCAAAGGAAAAAAAGTACCTGATGAACTGAAACAATATGCACAAGATTTGTTGAAAGTGGCTGGTCTGGCAGGCTTTGAAAAAAAAATGCCTCATGAGCTGTCCGGAGGCATGCAGCAACGTGCAGCGATTTGCCGGGCACTGTTCAAGGATCCCGACCTGTTGCTGATGGATGAGCCATTCGGGGCGCTCGATGCACTCACACGCGAAGAAATGACACTTGAACTGCTGCGTATCTGGTCAATGCGGCCTAAAACGGTCGTTTTTGTGACGCACTCGATATCAGAGGCAGTATTACTGGCCGACAGGGTGGTGGTCATGAGTTCAAGGCCAGGAAAGATTGCTGATGTTATCCCGATTGACTTGCCAAGGCCACGGCAGTTTTCCATGACATCCCTGCCAGAATTTGGCACATATGCAGACCGTATTCGTCGTCATATCTTTCAGCGCAATGGGGTACACGCAAATGAGTAATGCAAAACAAAAAAAACACCTGATCAGTATAGGCACCCAGGTGCTGGCACCAGTTATTGCAGTGGTTGCTCTCTTCATCTTGTGGGAAGTGATGGTAAGGGCATTGGATATCAAGGAATTCTTGCTGCCGGCACCAAGTCGCATTATTGAGGAGTGCTGGAAGATTCCCGGGAATCTGGCAATGCATGCCGGTGCCACACTGCAGACAGTATGTGTGGGTTTTCTGCTGTCGCTTTTGCTGAGTTTCCCGCTTGCGCTGATGATTTCATCATCACAGACAATGGCAAACATTATCTATCCGGTGCTGGTGCTGACACAGTCAATTCCCAAGATTGCGCTGGCCCCAATCCTGGTAGCCATGCTGGGGACAAATGAATTACCACGATTGGTTGTGACTTTTCTGGTGGCATTTTTCCCATTGGTGATTTCCATTTCCACCGGGCTGATGTCCGTGCCGCCGGACCTGATTGATCTTAGCAAGGCTTACAAGGCATCCAGACTGGAGCAGCTGATCCATATCCGGATACCGTATGCCACGCCGTTCATTTTCAGTGGCCTGAAAGTGGCTGTTGCACTGAGCGTTGTTGGTGCTGTCACGGCAGAGTTTGTCAATGCTGACAAAGGGCTGGGTTACCTGATTGTGACATCCACAGCCTTTTTCAATGTTCCGGTGGCATTTGGGGCAGTCATCATCCTGTCGGTGATTGGCATCCTGTTGTTTCAGGCAATGGTGTTAACCGAGAAATTGTTTTTTCCATGGAGTGCGGCAGCACAAGAACGATCAAAGGGACATTAGTCATGCTTCATCAATATACAGTTATACGTGGTGGAAAAATCATTGAGCCCGGCATGGTGGATGCCGTTGCAACAGATATCCTGATCAAAGGGAGCACGATCCATACACTCGGTTCCCCCGGTTTTACTGTTCCGGAAAGTAGCCGGGTGATCAATGCAAAAGGCATGTTGATGCATGCAGGCCTCATTAATGGACATACCCATGGCCATGGCAACCTTGCCAAGGCCATGGGGGACCGCTGGACACTGGAGTTGCTGCTGACAGCAGGTCCCTGGATCAGTGGCAGCAGGACAGATGAAGACAAGTACCTGACAACACTGATCGGTGCGAGTGAAATGCTGTTGAAAGGGTGTACGGCATGCTATGACCTGACGTATGAAATCCCGGTGCCGTCAGTTTCCGGGCTCGAAGCAGTCAGGGCAGCCTACAACAAGGCAGGCATGAAGGCACTGGTTGCACCCATGGTGGCCGACATGAGTTTTTTTGAGGCGATTCCAGGTTTACTCGATGCTTTGCCGGCTGCGTTGCGCAGCCAGGTGGAAAAGGCCAGGCTGGCACCGGTTGCGCAGACATTGTCGGTCTTGCGTGAAATTGCACGTCAGTGGACAGACCGTGATGATGCAAAAGTCAGGCTCGCGCTGGCACCAACGATTCCGCATCATTGTACCGATGAATTCCTGACGGGTTGTCGTGACATTGCCAAGGATTATGGTCTGGGCCTGCATTCCCATGTGTCTGAATCAAAAATTCAGGCAATTGCAGGCATGCGTAAATACGGAACAACATTGACAACACATCTGGACAAGTTGGGGTTGATTGGTCCGGACTTTACTGTGGCCCATGGTGTCTGGCTGGATGACAGGGATATGAAAATTTTGGCAGACAAGGGCGCTTCCATCATCCACAACCCGGCAAGCAACATGCGCCTTGGCAGTGGCATCCTAAACATACGTCAAGTGCTCGATTATGGTGTGAATCTGGGTATTGGTACGGATGGAGCCACCAGTTCAGACAACCAGAACATGTATGAAGCGATGCGACTCTCTTCGTTTTTGTCCAAAGTCAGGGGGCCTGACTGGCAAAACTGGATCACGACCAAGGAAGTCATGAATGCTGCGACTGTCGGCAGTGCAAGGGCGATTGGCCTTGGTAACGATATCGGGCGCATTGCTCCAGGGTTCAAGGCAGACATCGTGTTTCTGGACACCAATAGCATCAACCTGATTCCGGTAAACAACGTCACCAATTCTCTGGTCCATTCGGAAGACGGACGTTCAGTTTCCGCGGTGATGGTAGACGGGGAAATGGTTGTCGAACATGGCAGGCTGATTCATGTGGACATGGATGAGTTGCGGTATCAGGCCGAGAATGCCGTGTTGCGTCTGCAAAAGGCAAACTCGGAGATGCGTGAATTGTTTTACAGGCTCGAGCCGATTGTCGGCAGTTTTTGTCCGGGCCTGGCAGCAGAACCGTTTCATGTGCACCGGTATGGTTCATGCCAGTGTCAGGGACATTACCATTGAGCGATTGTATTTTATTTAGCGTGGAATAAGTGAATTGATATGAGCAAGCAAAAAACGATGGAGCTGGCAGTTGCCCAGTTGGGGGCAATTAATCTGACGGATTCAAAGGCGTCGGTTGTTGCAAGGTTGATTGCGATGTTGCACGAAGCAAAGTCCAGGGGGGCTGAATTTGTTGTTTTCCCGGAGCTGGCACTGACGACGTTTTTCCCGCGTTACTGGATGACACAGGAAGAAGCGCAGGAAAAATATTTTGAACAGGAAATGCCCAACCAGACGACACAACCCCTGTTTGATGAAGCAAAAAAACTGGGTCTTGGATTTTATATCGGTTATGCGGAGCTGACTAGGGATGGTCATGCTTTTAATACCGCGATTCTTGTCAATAATGCGGGAGAACTGATTGGAAAATACCGCAAGATCCATTTGCCAGGGCATGATGACCACAAGCCAGATGCACCTTTCCAGCATCTGGAGAAAAAATACTTTGAGGTGGGTAACCTGGGTTTCAGGGTATTTGAATCACAGGGCGCAAAATTCGGCATGTGTATTTGCAATGATCGCCGCTGGCCAGAAACATATCGTGTGATGGCATTGCAGGGAGCTGAAATTATCGTGCTGGGATACAACACACCATCAGTCAACATTCACTGGAATGAGCCATCCTATTTGCGAACCTATACACATTTGCTGACATTGCAGGCCAGTGCCTATCAGAATGCAGTATGGGTTGCTGCCGCGGCAAAATGTGGTAGTGAAGATGGTCACCACATGTTTGGCAGTTCTGTCATTGTCGCACCAACCGGGGAAATTGTGGCCAGAACGATTTCAGAAGATGACGAAGTCATTTGTGCGAAGATCGACTTGTCTGTTGGTGAATTCTTCCGTCTGAACATGTTCAACTTTGCCAAACACCGCCGTCCTGAGCATTACAACCTGATGGTGGAGAGAACGGGTGTGGGTGAACCGCTGCCCTTTGATCATGAAAAGGCATGGGGGGTGTGATGTCAATGCAAATCTTTGATATGGTTGTTCGTAACGGCAGGATCGTCAGTGAAGGCAACATCATTGAAGGTTGTCTTGGTATTACGGATGGAAAAATTGCTGCGATAGCAGAAGGTACGTGTCTGGCAGGTAAACGGGAGATCGATGCCATGGGGCGCTGGGTATTGCCAGGTGGCATTGACAGCCATTGCCACATTGAGCAGATGTCCGGCATGGGGCGCATGTCAGCAGGTGATTTTTACAGTGCAACCGTCTCTGCGGCTTATGGTGGCACAACGACCATTATTCCTTTTGCGGCACAGCATCGTGGTGCATCGATCCCGAATGTTGTTGCAGACTACAAGGAACGCGCAAGGAAATCTGTTATTGATTACGGCATCCATCTGATTGTGTCAGATCCGACAGAGCAGGTATTAATGCATGACCTGCCGCAGGCAATACGCGACGGTATCAGTTCGGTCAAGGTATACATGACCTATGACAGCCTGAAGCTGGCAGATTCGCAGTTGCTGGACATCTTTGCACTGGCCAGACACGAAGATGCACTTGTCATGGTGCATGCAGAAAATAATGACATCATCAAATGGCTGGCAGACCGTTTGCTGGCAAAGGGGTATACGTTACCCAAGTATCATGCTGTTGCCCATGATCCGTTAGCTGAAGCCGAAGCGACAAATCGTGCAATCATTTTGTCGCGCGTGATTGATGTGCCCATATTGCTGGTGCATGTATCGGGCGCTGAAGCCATTGATGCAATTCGCCGGGCCCGGCTTGCAGGTTTGCCCATCCTGGCGGAAAGCTGTCCTCAATATCTGTTTCTGACTGCCGATGACTTGGACAGGGATGGTATGGAAGGCGCAAAGTTCTGTTGTTCGCCACCGCCCCGGGATCCTGCATCACAAGAAGCGGTGTGGCATGGTTTCATTGACACGACGCTGACCACCTATTCTTCAGACCACGCACCTTACCGTTTTGACAAGACAGGCAAGTTGCCAAACGGGGAGCATACGACGTTCAAGGAGGTGGCCAATGGTGTTCCGGGGCTTGAATTGCGTTTGCCGCTGTTGTTTAGTGAAGGTTTCCTGACAGGCCGCATCGACATCCATCAGTTTGTCGCATTGACTGCAACCAATCATGCCAAGCTCTATGGGCTGGCGCCACGCAAAGGGGCGATTGTGGTGGGAGCGGATGCAGATATTGCGATCTGGGATGAAAACAGGGAAGTGACAGTCACCAACGACATGCTGCATGACGAGGTGGGTTATACCCCGTATGAAGGAAAAACCATACGTGGATGGCCACAAGTGGTGCTTTGCCGCGGACGTGTCATTGTGGACAATGGCGCACTGGTTGCTGAACGTGGTTCGGGTCAATATTTGCCGCGCAAAGGGCCACAGATAGACAACCTGACGTCCACTTACCTGCGTCGTCCTGATGCACGTGCAAAAGCCCGTTCCGCTTTCCTCGCAACACTCGTGGGGGCGTGATGGAAAGCAGGAAATGTGTTTTGGTGATTAATCCCAACAGCCTGGAAACTGTGACCATGGCAGTTCAAAAGGCAATCGGGCCGCTGGTGACAGCGGCTGCCAGTGTTTCTGACATTGCCTGGGAGTGCATTACTCTGCATGATGGTCCGTCTGGCATTGTCAGCCAGGACGATGTGGATCAGTCAGCATTGCTGGTACAAAAGTACGTTGAGCAAGTGCAGGGGAATATGGCCGGTTGCATTGTTGCCTGTTTTAGTGATCCTGGTGTGCAGGCTGTAAGGAAAAGCCTGTCTGTTCCTGTGATGGGCATTGGCGAGGCTGGCATGTTAACGGCATTGATCCATGGGCAGCGTGTCGGAGTGATTGCCATTAGTAGTCAGTCCATTCCCCGGCATTACCGGGCATGGTTGGCAATGCAGGTGCAGGAACGTGTGGTTGCTGAACGTGCGCTTGACATTCCTGTTTCCCAGTCAGGGGAAATGGGGGCAACCTTTGAACGTATGATACAGGTGGCACAGGCGCTGAAAATGCAGGACAGGGCTGATGTGCTGTTGCTGGGATGTGCAGGAATGGCAGCGCTGCGTACACCACTTGAGGATGCCGTTGGCATCCCGGTTGTGGAGCCATGCCAGGCAGCAGCTGCGATGATGTCTTCATATCTTCTTTCTCGCCTGCCTGTTGCATGAGTGCAGGCGTTGCGTGCGGCAAGTACTGCACTCATGCATTGTGTAAAAATGCAATATGTTCAGGATTCGGTCAATGTCTACTGAAGCGGCACATCCTTGTCGGGCAATTGGGATGGCTGGGGTAATCCAGGCTATGGGCCTGCCAAGTCTTCATCTTTGTTTGCAAGTGCTGTGATGCAGGTCGAAAGTTCTCCGTATGGAGAACTTTTTTATGTGGCTGTCTTTGTTTTACGCGGATATATTGCCGGTTTTATTGTTCTGGTCATACAGGAAATGCATGCTTTACAGGCAGGCTAACGGGTAGTCTGGCACAATACCATCTGTTTTCAGTGTAAAGAAAGAGGTAACGATGAGTACAATGCGCGCAATACAGATAACGCAACCAGGTGGTCCGGAAGTATTGCAGTTGACCGAGGTTGCGATACCGCAGCCACAAGCGGGTCAAGTACTCATTAAAGTCCATGCGGCCGGTGTGAATCGGCCTGACGTATTTCAACGCATGGGAAGTTATCCGCCACCACCAGGTGCGTCGGTTTTACCGGGGCTGGAAGTTGCCGGTGAAATTGTCGGCGGGGATGTGGCGGGTTCCCAGTTCAAACTGGGGGATATGGTGTGCGCGTTGGTGCCAGGTGGCGGGTATGCCGAATATTGTGTGGCACCTGTGGTACATTGTTTGCCGGTACCAGATGGCCTGACGCTGTTGGAAGCGGCTTCATTGCCGGAAACCTTTTTTACAGTCTGGACCAATGTATTTGATCGGGTCAAGCTGGCAGAGGGCGAGACTTTGCTGGTGCAAGGAGGCTCGTCAGGTATTGGGGTAGCGGCAATCCAGATTGCGCAGGCGTTGGGTCATCGTGTATTTGCTACGGCAGGCACGGGTCAGAAATGCCGTGTCTGTGTGGAAATGGGGGCCGAACGTGCGATTAACTATCGTACGGAAGACTTTGTAACGGTAGTCAAAGAAGTGACTGACGGGCGCGGTGTGGATGTCATTCTGGATATGGTTGGTGGCGACTATTTGCAGCGTCAAATCGAATCATTGGCGTTTGATGGCCGACTCGTATTTATTGCCTTACTGGGTGGTGCTAAAACACAGGTTGATTTGGGGCGGGTATTGCAGCGTCGCCTGACGATTACCGCATCCACCTTGCGTCCTCGTTCTGTACAATTCAAGGCCGATATTGCACGGCAATTACAGGCACGTGTCTGGCCATTGGTTGAGTCCGGAAAGGTCAAACCGGTCATTCATGCGGTGTTTGCCCTTGAAGATGCGGCCAAAGCGCATGAATTAATGGAGTCAAGTACGCATATTGGTAAAATTATGTTGAAAGTACAGTAGAAATAGCGGTTTGCGGTTTGACCGGCAAGATCATGGCGCGCTAGAATGCGGGGTTAATGAAAATCAGAGCTTCTTACGCCTATGCGCCATAAACTTGTTGCCGGTAACTGGAAAATGAATGGCAGTCTCGCTGCCAATAAAGCCTTGATCGAAGAAATCAAGGCGGGTTTGGCAGGTCATACAATCGACGTGGCAGTCTGTGTGCCAGCACCCTATCTGGCGCAAGTCGCATCGTTGGTGGCAGGTTCTGCCATCAAGGTTGGTGCGCAGGATGTGTCTGCACATCTGTCGGGCGCATATACGGGCGAGGTTGCTGCAAGCATGTTGAAAGAATTTGCTTGTACTTATGTCACTGTGGGGCATTCCGAGCGTCGTGCCTATCATCGCGAAGCAGATCAGGTGGTCGCTGGGAAAGCCGTTGCGGCTTTGGCTGCCGGGATCATACCGATTGTCTGCGTTGGCGAGACATTGGCCGAGCGCGAGGCAGGACAAACTGATGTGGTAGTGGGTCGTCAGCTGGATGCAGTATTGGCAGTCATTGATGCGGCAGCAGTGGCCGATCTTGTGGTGGCATATGAGCCGGTATGGGCGATTGGCACCGGGAAAACGGCGACGCCGGCAATGGCGCAGGAAGTGCATGCGGCGTTGCGCGCGAAGTTGGCATTGAAGAACAAGGACGCGGCAGCAAGTGTACGTATTTTATATGGTGGCAGCATGAAGCCGGAGAATGCGAAAGACTTGTTGGCGCAGCCGGACATTGATGGTGGGTTAATCGGTGGTGCGGCGTTAAAGGCGACGGATTTTTTAGCCATTATTGAAGCGGCTTAATACGTTGATGTGGAATTACCCGAAACTGGAATGTTAAATTTATGAATACATTGTTTACCGTAGTAATCGTCGTGCAAGTATTGTCGGCACTGTTAATTATTGGCTTGGTTTTATTACAGCACGGTAAAGGTGCCGATATGGGTGCGGCCTTTGGTTCGGGTGCATCAGGCAGTCTGTTCGGTGCAACAGGTTCATCGAATTTTTTATCTAAACTGACAGGTGTTGCAGCGACTGTTTTTTTCTTGTCGACACTTGGTCTGGCGTATATGGGTAACCACAGTTCGTCAAATAATATTGGTGTGATGCAAGGTGTTGGTTCGGCTGCGCAACAAATTCCTGCACCTGCAGCAGCACCTGCGCCAGTTGAAGATACAAATCAGATTCCCAAGTGAATTTTTTTGAATACGTTACTTATAATTTATCTTGGCAAAATGCAATTGCGCATTGAACATGAGTTGCAAAACAGGGTACAATAGTGCTCTCAAGCCGACGTGGTGAAATTGGTAGACACGCTATCTTGAGGGGGTAGTGGCGCAAGCTGTACGAGTTCGAGTCTCGTCGTCGGCACCAGTGTAGAATAAGAAAAAGAAGAACAGAACGAGTAAAGCCAGCAAAGGGAAATTGCCCTGAGCTGGCTTTTTATCGAGGAGACTTCTTTTTCGAATTGAGAATCATTCCGTTAATTAACCGGTAATCAGGCTTAATCGTGAACCTCGAAAATTACTTTCCAGTACTGTTGTTTATCGCTATCGGTATTGCTGTCGGTGTTGCTTTACCATTGCTGGGGCGCTTGTTGGGACCATACAAGCCCGATCCGGCAAAAAATTCCCCTTTTGAGTGTGGTTTTGAGGCCTTTGAAGATGCACGGATGAAGTTCGACGTGCGTTATTATCTAGTGGCGATTCTATTCATTTTATTTGATCTTGAAGTTGCGTTCCTCTTTCCGTGGGCTGTGGCGTTAAAAGACGTCGGCATTGTCGGGTTCTGGTCTGTGATGGTGTTCCTGCTGATTTTGACAGTAGGGTTTGCTTACGAGTGGAAAAAGGGTGCCCTGGATTGGGAGTAAATCATGGCAATTGAAGGCGTATTAAACGAGGGGTTTGTCACTACCTCATTGGATAAAGTAATCAACTGGACGCGTACAGGCTCGTTGTGGCCTGTTACATTCGGTCTGGCTTGCTGTGCAGTCGAAATGATGCATTTGGGTGCGGCACGGTATGATCTGGACCGTTTTGGCATCATGTTTCGCCCGACACCACGTCAATCCGACGTGATGATTGTTGCCGGGACATTGTGTAACAAGATGGCGCCTGCACTGCGTAAGGTGTATGACCAGATGCCGGAGCCGCGCTGGGTGATCTCGATGGGTTCGTGTGCCAATGGTGGCGGGTATTATCACTATTCCTACTCTGTTGTACGTGGATGTGACCGTATCGTGCCTGTTGATGTGTATGTGCCAGGTTGTCCGCCAACAGCAGAAGCATTGCTGTACGGCATCATCCAGTTGCAAAACAAGATCAAGCGTACCAATACCATCGCGCGTTAAGAGGGTAATATGACGACAAAATTAGCGACTCTGGAAAATGCCGTGCGCAATGCGCTTGGCAAATATCTGCAGAGTTTGACGGTGGCGTTCGATGAGGTCACAGTCGTGGTGAAGGCCGCGGATTACCTCAATGCCATGACTGTATTGCGGGACCATGCCGAGACCCGCTTTGATGAGCTGGTCGATTTGTGCGGTGTTGATTATTCGACCTATGGTGACGGTGTTTGGGATGGTTTGCGTTTTGCTGCCGTTTCCCATTTGTTGTCTACAGAACATAATTGGCGTGTGCGTGTGCGGGTGTTCGCCCCGGACGACGATTTGCCGTTAGTTGCTTCTGTTGCCCAGATTTGGGTATCGGCTAACTGGTATGAACGTGAAGCATTCGATTTGTACGGTATTTTGTTCGATGGTCACGACGATTTACGTCGTATCCTGACCGATTATGGTTTCATCGGACATCCGTTCCGTAAAGATTTCCCGATTTCAGGTTATGTAGAAATGCGTTACGACGCAGAGCAAAAACGTGTGATTTACCAGCCGGTGACGATCGA
>JAATFN010000334.1 GCA_015655165.1 Betaproteobacteria bacterium
CGAGATACGACAACACGGTATGCATTTATCAATGTGGATTGTGATGTTGTTTGCGATCGTGATTACCGCTTTTTTCGGTGTGTTGCGTGGTCTCACCACCTTGAAATTGCGTGGGGATTATCTGGCGATTGTGACATTGGGGTTTGGCGAGATTGTCCGTATCTTTCTGGGTAATCTGGATCTGCCGATCAATTTTACGAATGGTCCACAAGGGATCAACATGATCGATCCGATTCGTATCTTCGGCGTGTCGATGGCAGGTGAACCAGGTTCAGGGTCGATCATCCGGTTGTTCGGCATGTCTGTGCCATCGGTCAATGCCTACTACTTTTTATTTCTGGCTGTGTCCATTTGTATTATTTTTATTTCGATACGCTTGCGCGATTCACGTCTGGGGCGGGCATGGATTGCAATCCGTGAAGATGAAATTGCCGCGCAGGCTATGGGCATACACACACGCAACATGAAGTTGTTGGCATTTTCTGTGGGTGCTGCATTTGCAGGTGTTGCCGGTGTAATGTTCTCTGCATTTCAGGGATTTGTTTCGCCCGAATCGTTTACGTTAAACGAATCTATTATTGTGCTGGCCATGGTGGTTCTGGGTGGTATTGGTCATATACCAGGTGTGGTCTTGGGCGGCTTGTTGTTGGCTGCATTGCCTGAAGTACTGCGTCATGTTGTTGAGCCGTTGCAAATCATGTTGTTCGATCGGGTATGGGTTGATGCCGAAGTATTACGTCAGTTGATGTATGGCATGGCGATGGTGGGCATTATGCTCGTACGTCCTACAGGATTATGGCCTGTACCTGAAGCACAGATTGTGCGTGCTGAGGTAAAACCATCAGGCAGGATTGCATGATGGGCAAAAAGATCATCCTTGCCATTACAAATGCCGGTAAACGCTTCGGTGGATTGCAAGCATTGTCCGAGGTCAACCTGACCATTGAAGCGGGGCAGATTTATGGTTTGATCGGGCCTAACGGTGCGGGTAAAAGTACACTCTTTAATGTGATTACCGGTTTGTACCAACCCGACTCGGGTACGTTCGAACTTGATGGCAAACCGTATTCGCCAACAGCACCCCATGCTGTTGCCAAAGCGGGAATTGCCAGAACGTTTCAAAATATCCGTTTGTTTGGCGACATGAGTGCATTGGAAAATGTCATGGTCGGTTGTCATGTACGGTCACACCAACGTGTTTTTGGGGCGTTGTTTCGCCATCCTGCCGCAAAAAAAGAAGAGCAGGCAATTCGTCGCAAATCACAGCAATTGCTCGACTTTGTCGGTATCGGGGAATTTGCATCGCGCACTGCCAGGCATTTATCGTATGGTGACCAGCGCCGGCTGGAAATCGCACGCGCATTGGCAACAGAACCTAAATTGTTGGCATTGGACGAGCCAGCTGCAGGTATGAATGCAACAGAAAAAGAAGGATTGCGTACCTTGCTCGTCAAGATCCGTGACAGCGGACCTGCCATTTTACTGATCGAACACGATGTCAAACTGATGATGGGCTTATGCGACCGTATGACGGTACTGGATTACGGCAAACCGATTGCAGAAGGACTGCCGGCGGATGTTCGCCAGAATCCGGCTGTCATCGAGGCTTACCTGGGGTCGGGAAATTAACGTTACACACAAGACTGGTACTGCAAGGGCAGCTATGACGACGCTATTAACTATTACACATTTGAACATTGCCTATGGCGGGATTGAGGCTGTCAAAGGGATCGATCTGGTCGTCAATGAAGGTGAACTGGTGACGCTCGTGGGCGCGAATGGCGCCGGTAAAACGACAACCTTGAAAGCGATCACCGGTACGTTGCCAACATGTCATGTCAGTGGCGAAGTGACCTATCTGGATGCGCCTATTCTGGGCGATAAATCACATCACCTGATGCAAAAAAAGCTGGTGATGGTGCCGGAAGGTCGTGGGGTATTTATGCGTATGAGTGTTGTAGAAAATTTATTAATGGGTGCGTATACCAGTAAAAACAAGGTCCAGATCAAAGCGGATATTGATCACTGGTTTACCGTGTTCCCGAGATTAAAAGAGCGTGCTGTACAAATGGCCGGTACGCTGTCCGGGGGCGAACAGCAAATGCTGGCGATGGCGCGCGCATTGATGAGTCATCCGAAACTGTTGTTGTTGGACGAGCCATCGATGGGATTGTCGCCGATTATGGTCGATCACATTTTTGAAGTGATTCGTACTGTTGCTGCACAAGGTATGACGATTTTGCTCGTCGAGCAAAATGCCAAACGTGCATTAGAAGTTGCCAATCGTGCTTATGTGATGGAATCGGGATACATCACAATGAGTGGCAATGCCAAAGAGATGCTCGATGATGAACGTGTTCGAGCAGCTTATCTGGGTGAAGGTTAATGTATTCATCCGGTTTATTCCTTTATGTCAATTTTTGAGAAGATTAATATGTCATCGCGCACTAAAGAAGTCCTTTCGTCACCATTTAGTTTATTTCAGGCGGAAATCATTGCAACACCATTGCCGTTGCGAGCGGCCATTACTGCTGTATATCGTCGTGATGAACGTGATGCGGTAGCATGGTTGTTGTCGACTATTGAAAAAGATAGTCAATGGAATGTGCAGACACAAGTCATGGCACGTAGTCTTGTCGAAGGTGTCAGAAAAAAACGGACACATTCGTCTGGCGTGGATGCATTGATGCAAGAATTTTCTTTATCGTCCGAAGAAGGTGTTGCGTTGATGTGTCTGGCAGAAGCATTGTTGCGTATTCCTGATCGTCAAACAGCAGACCGATTAATTGCCGATAAAATCGGTAAAGGTGACTGGCGTAGCCATTTGGGCGAGTCGCCATCCTTGTTTGTCAATGCCGCGACCTGGGGGTTGCTGGTGACAGGTAAACTGGTTGGTAGCAGTAGTGAAAAAGGCATGGCTGCGGCATTGACACGACTGGTTAACAAAGGTGGCGAGCCATTGATTCGTAAAGGGATGGATTTGGCAATGCGCATGCTGGGTAACCAGTTTGTCACTGGACGTACAATCTCCGAAGCCCTGAATAATAGTATTGCCAATGAGAAACGCGGTTATCGTTATTCTTACGATATGCTGGGCGAGGCGGCGTTAACAGAAAAAGATGCGGCCAATTATTATCAGTCATACGAGAATGCGATTCATACCATCGGGCGTGCATCGAATGGCAGAGGAATCAAAGATGGGCCGGGTATTTCTGTCAAACTTTCTGCATTGCACCCACGTTATGCCAGAGGCCAACGTCAACGTGTGATCGATGAATTATTGCCGCGCCTGAAAAACCTGTTATTGCTTGCCAAGCAATACGACATCGGTCTGAATATCGATGCGGAAGAAGCCGATCGTCTTGAGTTGTCGCTCGACTTGATGGAGCAACTGGCGGCAGACCCTGCACTGGCAGGTTTTAATGGGCTGGGGTTTGTTGTGCAGGCATATCAGAAACGTTGCCCGTTTGTGCTGGATTACCTGATCGATCTGGCGCGACGCAATAAACGTAAATTCATGATCCGTTTGGTTAAGGGCGCCTACTGGGATGCGGAAATCAAGCGTGCACAAGTTGATGGTTTGTCGGATTATCCGGTGTATACACGTAAGGTTTATACCGATTTATCCTATCTTGCCTGCGCACAAAAACTCTTGGCAGCAACTGATGTGATTTATCCGCAATTTGCCACACATAATGCTTATACCTTGTCGGCGGTATGGAATTGGGCAAAGAAAAATGGTGTGACAGATTTCGAGTTCCAGTGTTTACATGGTATGGGTGAGACCTTGTATGATCAAGTTGTTGGTCCAGACAAATTGAATAAACCCTGCCGTATCTATGCCCCTGTAGGTTCGCATGAAACATTATTGGCGTATCTGGTACGCCGTTTACTCGAGAATGGGGCAAATTCGTCGTTTGTGAACCAGATTGTCGATGAGGCTGTACCTGTTGAGGCCTTAATTGCTGATCCGGTACGAGACTCCGAGGCGTTGGGTGGCGCACCGCATACGCATATTGTCTTGCCGCGGGCGTTATATGGTGAGACACGTGCGAATTCCTCAGGTTTTGATTTGAGTGACGAATTGACTTTGCAAGCATTGGGAAAAGAATTCGCGCGTTTTAGTCATCACCAGTGGCATGCCACACCGTTATTGGGCGTGGTGACGACAGCAACAGCCGCACAACCGGTCAAAAATCCTGCAAATCACAAAGATATTGTCGGTTCGTGCATTGAGGCACAGGAAAACGATGTTCAGTCTGCATTGGATGTTGCGGTAAAAGCTGCATCCGGATGGGCAACTACACCATCTTCCAAGCGTGCGGAGATATTGACACGTGCGGGCGAATTGCTGGAAGAAAGCATGCCGGAATTCATGGCATTGGCCATTCGTGAAGCAGGTAAGTCCTTGCCGAATGCGATTGCCGAAGTGCGCGAGGCAATTGATTTTCTGCGCTATTATGCCGTTGAAATTGCCAGCGGCAACACTGGTGAGGCGTTGGGTCCGGTTGTGTGTATTAGCCCATGGAATTTCCCATTGGCAATTTTTATCGGTGAAGTGAGTGCTGCGTTGGCAGCAGGTAATGTTGTTCTGGCAAAGCCTGCCGAGCAAACACCGTTAATTGCGTTTCGTGCAGTCGAGTTGTTGTATGAAGCCGGTGTGCCACGCGATGTTTTACAATTTCTACCAGGGCAGGGTGAGACAGTTGGTGCGGCATTAACTGCAAACGCCCGTGTGAATGGCATGATTTTTACGGGATCCACGGAAGTTGCGCAAATATTGAACCGTACGCTCGCAAAACGTATTGTTGGCGGGCATGATGTACCGTTAATTGCCGAGACAGGCGGACAGAATGTCTTGATTGTCGACTCGAGTGCCTTGCCAGAGCAAGTGGTACAAGACGTGATTGTATCGGCCTTTGACAGTGCCGGGCAGCGTTGTTCAGCGTTACGTGTGTTGTGCTTGCAAGAAGATATTGCCGATAAAACACTGGATATGTTGCGTGGTGCGATGCGGGAATTACGCATTGGTAACCCGGACCGTCTGGCAACCGATATCGGTCCTGTCATCGATGTTCAAGCGCGCGACAACCTGCTGGCACACATTGCACGTATGCGTCAGAACGGTCATGTCATTCATCAACTGCCGTTAAGCAAAGAATGCAGTGCGGGTACATTTGTACCGCCAACCATCATCGAGATAGAAACATTGGCGCAATTGGAGCGTGAAGTGTTTGGCCCGGTATTGCACGTGTTGCGTTATCGGCGCGACCGTTTACCGAAACTTGTTCATGCGATCAACGCGACAGGTTACGGGTTGACGCTGGGTGTGTATTCCCGTATTGACGAGACAGTTGGCTATATTGCCTCGCACGCGCATGTCGGCAACATTTACGTGAATCGTAATATTGTCGGGGCGGTTGTCGGTGTACAACCATTTGGCGGTGAAGGTAAATCGGGTACGGGTCCCAAAGCAGGTGGGCCACTCTACCTGAAGCGTCTACAGCGGGGGGTGAAACCCATCTTACCTGTTACGGATGCAACCATTGACAATTTGCCATTGCAGGCATTGACCGACTGGGCGCAAGCACAAGGCAACCGTGAACTGGCCAGTTTGTGCAAGACATATGCCGTGGATAGTTTACTGGGTAAGACGTTAACTTTTAACGGCCCGACAGGCGAGAGCAATACCCAGTCATTTGCCGCACGTGGCAAAATTGCTTGCATTGCCGATAACCAGATTGTGTTGCTCAATCAACTCGCCGCTGTACTGGCAACAGGTAATCAGGCGGTCGTCGAGCTGAGCCTGGCAATGCATTTGCCGCCAGATCTACCACCGGCAGTGCGTCAGATGGTCCTTGAGCGGCGCTGCGCGAATGAACCGGATCTGCATCTGGCTTTACTGGATGCATCGTTAAAAGACCAGTGGCTGGTGCCCCTGGCACAGCGTGATGGTGCATTGGTGCCAGTGATTACGGTAGAGACAGCGCAAGGCATCCCATTGTGGCGTTTGGTGGCTGAACGGGCGCTATGTATCAACACAACGGCCGCAGGTGGCAATGCCAGCTTGATGACACTCTCCATGTAAGAGGGGTGGTGCCTGACATGGTTGTTGGGTAATAGATAATGGTAACAACGGGCATATGCGGGTAGCATGTGCCCGTTTTTGTTGCTTGTGGGAAATTTCCCAATACTGGTTCCTGATGTTATCTTGTAATCGGGAAAGATGTCCCCATTTCCATCTAGCAATGCCAAGTATGCTTGCGGAAATCGGCAATGCCGGCATGAACATTTTTGAAGGTATAGCATGGAACAATTTCACGGTACGACCATTCTCTCTGTGAGACGTGGTAACACAGTTGCATTGGGTGGCGACGGTCAGGTCACTCTGGGCAATGTCGTTATGAAGGGGACAGCACGCAAGGTGCGCAAGTTATATCAGGGTAAGGTATTGGTCGGGTTTGCCGGCGGCACAGCCGATGCATTCACGTTGCTGGATTTATTTGAGGCCAAACTGGAGAAGCATCAGGGCAATTTGATGCGTGCTTCGGTTGAGCTGGCCAAGGAATGGCGTACAGACCGTATGTTACGCAGATTGGAAGCCATGTTGTTGGCAGCGGACCGCGAGACGACATTGATTATTACCGGTAATGGCGATGTATTAGAACCTAATGATGGTATCGGTGCGATAGGTTCTGGCGGCAATTTTGCGCAGTCTGCTGCAAAAGCATTATATGACAACACCGATTTGTCGCCCGAAGAGGTTGTCAAAAAATCACTGGTGATTGCCGGGGAGTTGTGTATCTATACGAACTTGTCCAACATTATTGAAACATTAGATTGAATAGAACAGCATCATGAATATGACACCTAAAGAAGTTATCTTTGAACTGGAAAAGCCTGTTGTTTGACAAAATCGTGCCAAACGTGCTGTTCCCCTTCCCTTTCATCATTGTTTGCG
>JAATFN010000396.1 GCA_015655165.1 Betaproteobacteria bacterium
CCTTAGCCATCATGGGCATTTCAACCGTGTTGATAGGCTTGTTACCGACGTATGCACAAATTGGTGTATGGGCCCCTGTGCTGCTCACCATCTTGCGCCTGTTTCAGGGGCTGGCTCTGGGTGGAGAATGGGGTGGTGGTGTATTGCTAGCCGTAGAATATTCGCCGGCAAAAAAACGCGGTTTCTATGGTGCGGTCCCTCAAACAGGTGCGTTAATCGGTCTGGCACTGGGTAACGTCGTCATGTCCGTTTTAAGTGCGGTATTCTCTGAAGAAGCATTCATGTCTTACGGCTGGAGAATTCCATTCATACTGTCCATCGTTCTGGTGTTCCTGGGTATGTGGATTCGTAACCGTGTTGCCGAAACGCCTTCCTTCAGGAAAGTCGCCTCGCAAAATACAGTGAAACGCATCCCGCTAGTGAATACACTTAAAAACCACTGGCGCGCAGTATTGGTGGTGATTGGTGCCAAGTTCATCGAAACATCGACCTTCTTCCTCTTTGCCACCTTCACTATTTCCTATTTGGTAAAACTGGGCTATGCACGCGTCGAAGCACTCAATATCGTTCTGATTGCCGCATTGCTTGCTGTTCCCGCCATGCTTTATTTTGGTTCTTTGTCTGATCGAATCGGCCGCAAGAAGATGTTCGCATTGGGAACTGTGGCAATGATGATCTACATCCTGCCGTATTTCTGGTTACTCAATCAGGGCTCCTGGATCATCACTACAATCGCAGTGATCATCGGATTTTCAATCATTTGGTCAGCCTATGGCGCGATGATCGGCACATATTTTGCCGAAAGTTTCCCTGCAGATGTCCGTTATACAGGTGTGTCTTTAGGATATCAGGTTGGAGCAGCTTTGGTTGGCGGCCCACTGCCATTGATTGCTACAGCACTGCTGGTGCACTACAACGGAAGCTACATCCCAATTGGTATCTTCATTATTGCCTGCGGCCTTGTATCGCTTATCGCGGTTGCATTCACCAAAGATCGTAGCGGCATTGAATTAGACGATTAATGTCGGCAACAAACACAAGCAGTCATGGACGGGATGGCGCCTAAGCCGTCTCGTCTTTTTGTATCTTATCTTGCCAAATTCCGGAAATTTCTGCAGGCAGGCCAAACTGCATCAAGTCTGCCACACTCGTGACCTGCATCTTTTCCATGACACGGCTACGATGTACTTCAACGGTCTTAATGCTAATGCCCAATGCATCGGCAATCTGCTTATTCAGCTTTCCATCAACCACATAAGCCGCAACCTCACGCTCGCGCATAGTTAACAGTGCAAATCGTTCGGCGAAAGAACGATGTCGCTGGCGACTCTTCTGGTTCACACGATCCTGACGTAAACACTCCTCAATACGTGCAAGCAAGTATGTGTCATCCAGCGGCTTTTGTACAAAATCGACTGCACCACGACGGAAAGCCTCGACAGCCATAGGCACATCGCCATGTCCTGTGACAATGATTGTAGGAAGCATGATATGACTTTCCACAAGGCGGCTATGGAGCTCAAGCCCCGTCATCCCGCCCATACGTATATCAGTGACCAAACAACCAGCCATATCCTCATGACATATCGCCAGAAAGGCTTCAGCTGAAGAAAATGGACGCACATTATGCCCACTCGATTCAATCAGCCAGATCAGCGAATCCCGAAAAGCATCATCGTCATCAACGATATAGATCATCTGCTCCTGTATATGTGCCACGGTATTCACAATTTGTCTGCCAGAGGTAAAGTAAATTCAAAGATAGCACCACCTAGAGGATTAGGTATCATCCATATCCGGCCACCGTGGAACTCCAGTATCGAATGGCAAATATTCAAGCCAACGCCCATACCTTCTGTTTTAGAGGTATAAAAAGGCTCAAACAACTTATTGCGATCTGCTTCTAAAACACCATGACCATAATCAATGACAGAGGTTTTTAGCATCATACCCATATCATCGATTGTTGTCCTTACCGTTATCTTACGTTCTTTGATCGGCATATCATGCATTGCATCGATCGCATTACGCAATAAATTGTGTACTACTTGTTCAATCATGACCCGGTCTACCAAGACCAATGGTAAATCGTTGGCCAGTTGGATATCAATCGAGATTGCATGTCGACGTGCCTCGATTGCCACAATAGAAGCAGTATCTTCGATCAGGCTACGTAATGAATGGGGTTTCAGTGATGGTTCGCGACGCTGCAGAAATTTACGTAGTTGTGCAATAATTTTTGAAGCACGCCTGGCTTGTTCAGAGGCTTTTTTCATTGCTGCCAATAAAGCAGGTGTTTCTTGCGAGCCCGCCTCAAGCCGTCGCACGCAGCCCATGCAATAGTTGTTCACAGCAGCAAGTGGTTGATTTAACTCGTGGGCCAAACTCATTGCCATTTCCCCCATAGAAATCAATCGTGCTGTTTGCTCAAGTCGCACAGCGCTGTCACGTTCAAGCGCAAGCGCTACCTCACGGGCAACGCGCGCTTGTTCTTCTTTCTCTCGCAACTCATTTTGCAGTGCTTCAAAATCCCGCCCTGTTTTTTTGAATACTTCGATCGCGCGGGCGATATCTCCTACTTCATCATCCCGAAACTGCCCGACTACAGGTGTATGGTAATCCCGCTCACTCAATCGCTTGATCGCGCCAGTCAATTGCCCAAGTGGCACAGTCACACCGCGTGAGAGCAAGCGAATCAAAATACCCGTAATCAACGCCACGACACCCAGAAAACCGATTGCACGCCAGATAACAACGCCAATCTCCCGATCCACATCATCAAGATAAATACCGGTAGCAATAAACCAGCCCCAAGGCTCAAAAGGAAGAACATACGCCAGCTTCTCTTCGGGCTTGACCGTGCCTGGCTTGGTAAACTGGTATCGGACTGTCCCGCCTCCTGCCAAGGCAGCATCATGCTGTGCCTGTACGTAATAGCGCCCTTTGTGATCGACCAGATCAAGCACATACGTTCCCTCCAGTTCAGGACGAATCGGCAACAATATTGAATAGCCGTTGTAATCATCAATAAAAAAATATTCGCCATTGGCATAGCGCATCATACGCAGTTCTTCGACTGCATTTTGCTGCGCGTTGGCTTCACTGATTTCACCGCGTTTGTAGCGGGCATATTGGCGTTCGATGACAATACGTCCTACTTCTGCCAGGTTATGCACCATGGTGACACGACCATCGATCATCTGTGTATGCATGGCATTGATTGCGACTACAATCAGAATGATTAAACCGGCAAGATTAATCACGCCAATGAGCAACATCCGTATGCGTATTTTAAAACGCGGGAGAAAAGACGATTTTACCGATAATTTGAACATAAGAAGCGATCCATACAACATCAATCAGACGTGTTTGCCAGATTGCCTAGAAAAATATTACCATACCACCTACCCAACTCTGATAATAAACCAGATGGTTATCGGCTTTGGTCCCTTCAATGAACGAAACAGGAATGCATGGCACCGGACAGATTTGTGACGAAGAAACATCTGGTATATAAGACATCCGTAGCAAGCACATTTTCATCCATACAAGAACGAGCACGTCATCTGCATTGCCATAACAATGGTAGACCGGCACAGCGACGCAAAGCTGTCATTCAACTGCGGTAACTGGATGATGTGTTTGTGTGTAAGCCACCTGATTACGCCCAGATCTTTTTGCCTGGTAAAGCATCGCATCGGCATGCGCTATGGCTTCTAACAATGATTGCCCTGCAGTGATCAACGTCACACCGAAACTGGCAGCCACGTTCCCGGAAATGGCAGGAATATGGGTACCAGCGATCTGCCCACGCATACGGTCTGCCACGTTTTTTGCGGCGAGAATATCTTTACATTTTAAAAGAATAATAAACTCTTCCCCGCCGAATCTTGCAACCAGATCATCCTTTCGTACTTGTTGCATCAAGGTTTCCCCGATAAGCTCTAACGCCTGATCACCGGCGGCATGTCCCCAAGTATCATTTATTTTCTTAAAGTGATCGACGTCGCAGGTGATCAATGCCCATTGATCGCCTGGCATCTTTAATTGACGATCTGCCTGCTCAAAGAAAGCACGTCTGTTCAACAAACGTGTTAATGGATCCTGGTTTCTTTCGTTATTCAATGTCTGAAATATCTCCCTCATGACACAAGCCAGAAGTATAAAAGTAAACCACAAACTGACGACCAGACTAATAGCCAACATCAACAACCAATATCCAGATCGTGTTACCTCCCAATCTATTTCGACCGGCATCCAGACATAAACTGCAATTGTCCTTGCCAATGCATAAGCGATCAGCAATAAATAAGAGCTACGTAATATGCGTTCTAGAAAAATCGGTGATCTTTGGCTTTGGAAAAGACTTTTGATAGGTAACGTAAAAAGCAGGAAAATTCCCGTATTCAGACATAGCATACGTACCCATATCTGATCGGTAATCCGGGAAAAATAGTAAAGTAGTAACAGTGTCGAAACGATGATACAGCCAGCTACCCGAGGGTGTGCAGAACCGTTGTACTTACCTGCTATACCACGTGCAGCCGACCAAATTCCTGCCAAATAGAATGCGCCGTTAAGCACAGCCCAATTTGTCAATTGTGATGTAGTCATCAGACTTTGTGCTGCTAACGGAACAGATGACAAGATATAGCTGGTAGCTATCCAGAGCAAATACTTATGCTCACGCATCGCTGTCCAACAGCTAATTAATGCCACCCCTTGTAGTACTGCACAGATTGGTACTATCAATGCAAAATATTGATCAACAGACAGATTCACGAAGGAAAATTATGGTTAGCTTGAAAGCAGGCATATAAGTATGCTGGAGTGTAACTGCCGGGAGCCAGAAGCGTCAATCAATGAAATACACCAACCAAGCCAGCCTCGCCTATTTGTGTGTCATATTGCTTATATTGGCCAATCCATGTAAGTGCAGACTTCCCCGGGAAATATCCGACAGGCTCCGATCAAAATCATGTGTCTGGCTCATCGGCAATACAAACACTACTGATACGCCATCCAGAAAGGTTTGCTCGATGAGTCGACCTTCATAACGTGCAATCAGATGTTCAATGTCAGGTAACATCACATAGTCAACATGTAAGGTAAATTCTTGCATCGGCACTTTGGTCTGCAGACGCAGCAGTTTTAATGCCTTTTGTACACCTTGGCCGTAGGCTTTGACTAGTCCGCCAGTACCCAACTCGATACCACCAAAATAACGTACCACAACAGCTGTCACTTCACCGACCCCACTTCCCTGCAACTGCGCCAGCATCGGTTTACCAGCAGTTCCGGAAGGTTCACCGTCATCTGAAAATCCCAGCACTTGCGAGTCCGATGGCGCACCAGCGACATATGCCCAGCAATGATGCGCAGCAGCAGGATGTGCAGATCTGGCGTTACGGATAAATACGCGTGCAGATTCAATGTTCTCTGTATGACTCAGCAGTGTTATAAAACGACTTTTTTTAAAGACGTCTTCACTAGTCACCGGTTCGACAGGAATTGGATATGTATGCATTCTTCGCATTAAACACCATGACCACTGATCGTTGTCATGGCAATTCTTTTTTGCTTACGCTTGTCACTTCAACTACCGTATAACCCGCTTGGCCAGCATGACAACCGCTAATACGATGATACCAGCTACAATACCGAAAACACCTTGCATAAGCGACACACTAATCGAATTCCAGGCACCAGTGTTTGCAGCCAGCGCTTCAATTGCATGGTGCACGGGCGATAAACCATGTACCAGAATTCCACCACCCACCAAAAACATCGCTGCTGTTCCAACAATAGACAGTCCCTTCATCAACCAGGGGGCTGAATAAAGGATCCCGCGACCAATCATTTGTACGGATTGATTACTCCGTTGACTTAAAAATAAACCGACATCATCGAGTTTAACAATCGCGGCAACCAAACCATACACCCCGACAGTCAAGAGAATCGCAATACCTGCTAGCACTGCAAATTGTTCAAGGAAAGGTTTTCCTTGTGTGACACCCAATGTAATCGCAATAATCTCGGCAGACAACACAAAATCAGTCCGTATGGCGCCTTTGATCTTGCCTTTTTCCAAAGCCACAGCTTCGGCGACAGCACTTTTATCATCTTGTTGATCCGCCTCTTTATGGGTTTCTTCTTTTGCCCCCGGATGCAAAAACTTATGGGCCAGTTTTTCAACCCCTTCATAGCAGAGGAATGCACCACCCACCATGAGTAATGGCGTAATCCCCCATGGTGCAAAGTAACTGATCAATAAGGCGATAGGGACCAACATCGCCTTATTGAGGAGAGATCCTTTCGCCACAGCCCAGACAACAGGCAGCTCACGATTTGCCTTCACGCCAGTGACCTGCTGTGCATTTAGTGCCAAATCATCACCCAGTACACCGACTGTCTTTTTTGTTGCAAGCTTTGTCATCACTGATACATCATCGAGGATGGATGCAATATCATCAAGAAGCGCGAGTAAACTACCTGTAGCCATTATACGTGTTCACTTTCTATCGGGACCGCAATGACTGCCCCGATCATCAATACAAAAATTCTAAAAAACCATCTGCCACACCAATTGAATGATCCCCTATCTTTTAAAAATAAGACGCTCTTCAGTAGATGCTTGTATTACTTTTAATAGCAAAAGACCGACAATTCTTTTGTCTATTTTTTACCCAGACAAGACATGTAACTTCAATTGAAATCTTTCAATACAATTGCATCATAACATTCGAAGACAAATATCCGCCTTCTATACTAATATCATTTATCCGCATCGTTAGTTGCACTACAGGAGTATGTTATGCAAAATTTACGCATTACTACCATCGTTTCAGCCTTATTACTGTCTGTTGGCATTGCCATTGGCGGTTGGTATGTCCATCAAGGACTGCAAAATTTCAAGGTAGCAGATCGCTCTATTACTGTCAAAGGTCTCGCAGAACAGTCCGTCAAAAGCGATTATGTCATCTGGCGATTACAATTTCGACGTGCTGGCAACGATTTGGGCAATGTGCGACAAGCGCTGGAACAAGACCGCAAGCATGTACTCGATTTCTTGCATCAACAAGGCTTTATCGATACTGAACTCGATATTCAACCGCTATCAGTACAAGATCTGCTCGCCCGCGAATGGGGTAATGACAAAGTCCCCATGCGTTTTCATGGTCAAGGGTTAATCACTGTCAAATCTGCCCGGGTAGATACTGTCGCTACAGCAACAAACAAAGTCGAACCACTGATTCAAGCCGGTGTTGCTTTATCCATTGGGGATGATGATGGCCCGCGCTACCAACTACGCGGCATTAAAGAAGTAAAAACAGCATTACTGGAAGCCGCAACGCATAATGCCATCGAACAAGCAGAAAAATTTGCTTCTGACGCCGGTACCGGACTTGGCAAACTCAAACATGCCAATCAAGGTGTCATACGTTTACTTGACGACGATGGAGAAGATACCGAAACCGGCCGTACTATCAATAAACGTTTGCGTGTTGTCAGTACATTCGAATTTGCACTACGCTAGATTGCTATTATTGAAGCTGTCTTTTTGATCTATGCAGCCTGTTCACCACGCGCCTCTTTCAATGCAATGGTCAAATGCTGGACTTTCTTCTTTAGGTGATCGCGTTCTTCTGTTAATTCAGCAACGAGACGTGTTAGACGATGTAGTTCGATTTGCTCGGGTGTTGCATTGTCAGGTAACGGTACTATTTCAGGTTTCGGAGGTAGTCTGGCTTGACGCACTTCTCGTGCGGCTTGCCGCAATTCTTTTTGACCACCAGTCACAGCCGCTACCTGCTTGTCGCTTGGCAATGATGCAACTTCAGCTGCGGCAGAAATGGAAATCATGCCGGATTTAACCGCATCGACTAATGCTGGCGCGGCAGTTTTCTGGATTTTTTCGATTTTACCCAACGTAGCACTACTTACCCGCGCAGCACGTGCTACCAATTCCCTATTCCATTGAGAATCTTCTTGCATCATTGATGAAGGCACATCAGGGCTTGCAGAATCAACAGGTGTCTGTGCATGCGCATCAGCCTGACGTGCCGAAAGAATTTCCTTTTTGCGTAACGCCAGAACACCGCGCTGGAAATCCGAAACACTGCGTCGCCCGAGATGATTATCAATCATCCACAAGTGCACATCATCCATCGACTTGAATTTCGTATTCTGGATTGTATTAAACGGGATCTGATGTTTCTGGCAGATGCCATAACGATTATGACCATCAACCAGAATTTCCCCCCACAGTATCAATGGATCACGACAGCCATCAGCCAAAATACTTTGCTCTAATGCCAAGTACTCATCTTTGGTGAGTGGATCGATATAGGCACGTAGATCTTCGTTAATAATGATGGACATAACTTTTAACACATAACAATGACAAAGGCCGTAGTGTACGTACCACGACCATTTTTTGCCATAGAATTGATTGTAATAATATGAGGAATCAATGCGCTGACAAAGCCGCTTCTGCTGCGAGTGCTGCTTTTACTGAAGGACGGGCAGCAATACGTTCAACATACTTGGCAACAACAGGCCATTGATTTAAATCGACACCAAAAAACTTGGTCCAGCCCAACACGGCAAACAGATAAGCATCGGCGACAGTAAATTGCTGACCTAAGAGGAAGTCTTGTTTTTCCAGTGTGGTAGCAATGTAGTCAATACGGCGCAACAATTTCTCTTTGAATATATTTTTCGCGATATCAGGAAGCGCTGGATTAAACATTGGACCCATCGTCCCGTGCAATTCACTGGTAATGTAATTCAAAGTCTCTTGCAAACGTGACCGCTCCCATGTACCGTTTACGGGTGCAAGTTTTGATTCTGGCTTCAAATCGGCGAGATACTGTATGATAGCCACACCCTCTGTCAATATCTGTCCGTTCTGTGCTTCTAACGCCGGCACATACCCTTTCACATTAATCGCCAGAAAGTCACCACCTTCAGATGTCTTTTTAGTCTTATTGTTGACTTTGACAAGTTCAAAGGGAA
>JAATFN010000049.1 GCA_015655165.1 Betaproteobacteria bacterium
ACATGTGGATATCAGACAGTACGATCTTCATTCAAAAAAAGACTATGGCAACCTCATCAAAGCAACCGCAAAACGTATTGCCGGTATCGATAAAGCCGAGGTAATTGCAACCATTGACACCAAACCGTACACCGCTGGCGATATGGGTGCATTACCGTCTTTCAACAAAAAACACTTCAACAAACTCGTCTCGTCAACAGGAAAACTTGCATACGCGTTTACCGAAAAGTAAGACTGTACCGATCTGGCATATTTGCTTGATCAAGACTACCGGCGCGACAGTTAATACTTCAAACCGGCAAGGAATGCATGTAGTGCCGCAACAACCAGCATGGGATTGTCTTCAAGCACTGTATGTGTGGCAAATGGAAGATTTAACAGACGTGCATGCTTGACTTGTTCTGTCAATTCAAATGCCTGACGCCGGGATACAAGAACATCGTCATCGCCATGCACAACCAATAATGGACTGGTAATCGCACTGACCCGCTTGCCAGGATATGCATCATTGTCA
Organism: Betaproteobacteria bacterium; assembly: GCA_015655165.1. GTDB lineage: Bacteria > Pseudomonadota > Gammaproteobacteria > Burkholderiales > Burkholderiaceae_D > Herbaspirillum. The sequence goes on from JAATFN010000049.1 coordinate 515, forward strand.
CACCCCAACCACATCATTCTGGTCGCTTCGAATAATTTTGCAAAATCGGGCAGCGGATTCTCGGCCTCATAGCGTTCAATTTTTTGAGCAAACTTGCTGCGCCATTCATCAACGGTAATACCAGTATAAATAGTGCGTACGGGATCATCGGCAGGCAAACCCCAATGTGCACCAACTGCAACAACAAAGCGTGGCTGAACCCTGCCTGAAGCCGCAAGACGCAATGCAACAATACCGCCATCGCTATGACCTATGATGCCGGCTTCGTTCAATTCAAGTTCAGTTAACACAGCGATGACATCTTTTTCAAGCTGGTGATACGTCATCGGAAGATGACCTATCTCTGAACAGCCATGACCCCTACTATCTATGGCAATCAACCGGTATTGACTCGCCAGATGTTCGGCCAGTGGTAAAAAATCGTTTCTGCTTCCCAAACCACCATGCAGTAAAACAATGGGCTGTCCATCCGCATATCCTGCCTCCGATACAAATAACTTTGCATCACCTACCTGAATGACTTTTCCATGATCGAACATAACATCCTTATCAAGAAGAACAGCGTGTATGCATATCGATAAAGACAGCCAGCTGTGTTGGAATGTGTGCCCGGCTAAGATGTTACCTGATCGATTGCAATACAATTATCAATCACACGCAACAGCACGCGCCGCACGACTTCGATATCTGTTGCAGAAACATCTGCGGTCATCGCCGACTCCAGCAATAGCGCTTGCGACAAAATAGCGGAATAGATTTTACGACCCTTATCTTGTAGTGTCACATGTGCAGCACGGTTATCAACCTTGCTGGAGCGTCTTTTTAAATAACCGTGTTCTTCCAGTACCCGTAACGAACGTGACAGTGTAGATTGTTCCGTCATTGTGGCTTCCGCCAATGCACCTATCGTCAAGTTGTCCTGTGTGACCAGAAATGCCAAAACACGCCAGTGTGTCAACGTCAGTCCCTTGGTATCTAAAAATTTCTGTAATTCGCTATTCATCAACGTCGTCGCTTTGTTGATAAGGTATGGCAAGAAGAAGCCGTGTTCTGAATAGGAAGAAGCGGTCATGGAACAAACATCCGGTTAATCAGGTTGAAAGATGCGTAAAACGCTTGCGAACCAATTGCAACAGGGCATTCATTCCCAAACCAATGACTGAAATCAATACCAGTGGTACAAACATGTCAACGACTTGGTAAGAACGTGCTGCCACGACAAGTACATGTCCCAAACCGTCGGTTGAAGAAATCATCTCCGCCAGGAATACGTTAATACAGGTAATAATCATACCAATTCGGCAGCCGGTCAGTATAGAAGGAATTGCAGAGGGCAGCAATACGGAAAACATCATGCCTAATCTGTTTTCTCCCATTGCTCTGGCAGACCACAACAACTTGGGTTGTACCGAACGCGCACCATGAAAAGTTGCCAGCAGGATCGGGAAGGTTGCATCTGCCACAACCAGCGCCACCTTCGATGCATGACCAAAGCC
>JAATFN010000199.1 GCA_015655165.1 Betaproteobacteria bacterium
GCCGATTCATGTTCTGGGGGCTAGCCTGATGCCGCAAAGTTTGTGGGTAATCGGTGTGGCCTTTGTATTGATGCTCGCATTGGGCTGGTTTTTCGGTAAAACCAGAATCGGGAAAGCGATGTTGGCAACGTCTTACAACAAGACCGCAGCACAATTGATCGGTGTGAATACCAAAGTCATCCTGTTGTTGTCTTTTTTCCTGTCGGCCATTCTTGGTGCTGCGGGCGGTATTATCCTGACACCGATTACCTATACAAGTTACGACATTGGTGTGATGCTGGGATTAAAAGGTTTTGTGGCAGCGATTCTGGGTGGTATGGGTGGTGGCGCTGGTGCGATTGCCGGTGGGTTGATATTGGGTATTGCCGAGTCGATGGCAGCAGGTTACATCTCGTCTTCCTATAAAGATGCAGTGCCGTTCATATTGATTTTATTCATTCTATTTTTTAAACCTAGCGGACTATTTGGCCGTCGTGCATCAGAGAGAGTGTAATCATGAAAGATTCTTCGATGATTGGTACTGTGCCGGATACTCGCACAGTCAAACAGGTCAAAGGGGTCATGCGACGCTATATGGGACTGCTAATACTGGCTGTAATTTTGGCCATCATTCCCTGGTTCCTGCCCAACAGTTTTTATTTCGATATCGTCATTCGTATAGCGATTAACGCGATTGTGGTGATTGGTTTGAATTTGCTGATGGGCTATACCGGGCAACTCAGTCTTGGTCATGCGGCCTTTTTTGGCATTGGCGCATATTCGTCTGCAATTTTGACAACCCAGTATGCATGGCATGGCATGCTTGCCATGCTGTGCGGCATCGTTGTGACAGGATTGCTGGCATTTATTGTGGCACGGCCCATTCTGAAATTAAAAGGCAATACACTGGCCATGGCGACGTTGGGACTCGGTATTATTATTTCTATCGCTATTACCAATGAGGCACAATTGACAGGCGGACCTGATGGTATCAGTGTAGGAAGTCTGGCTTTATTCGGCTGGGATGTCAGTGGCGATAAAGTCTGGTATGGCATCGTTGCCGTTGTCTTGCTCCTGATCACATTAGGTGCAAAAAACCTGATCGATTCCCCAAGCGGCATTTCATTGCAGGCAATTCATGGTTCCGAGATTGCAGCACGTGTGGCAGGTGTCAATGTCACCGGGTTCAAAGTCCGCATATTTGTCTTGTCGGCGATGGTAGCGAGTTTTGCGGGTAGTTTATATGCACACTATGTCTGTTTTATTACGCCTGGTATCGCAGGATTTTTTCATTCGATCGAATTGGTCACGATGGTGATTGTAGGTTGTATGGCATCTATTTTCGGATCGATTGTTGGCGCGGCCTTGTTGACATTGCTGCCACAGTTGCTGGCGACATTTGAAGGGTGGGAGACGGTTGTGTATGGTCTGATCCTGATGGTGACGATGATTTTTATGCCCAAAGGTCTTGTACCGACCTTGTTGCGTCGTTTCGGCAAGGGAGGGCGGTAAATATGTTAAGTATTCGTCATTTGTCCAAATTTTTCGGTGGTGTCAAAGCGGTAGACGACATTAGTATCGATGTGGAAAAAGGTGCGATTCATGCAGTCATTGGACCTAATGGTGCAGGAAAAACGACGTTGTTTAATCTGGTTACCGGCGTGTATACGCCAACTTCCGGAGAGATTGTTTTCCGGGAAGAAAACGTTGCCGGTAAAGTGCCGGAAGAACTGGCCTCACGTGGCATGAGCCGCACATTCCAGAATTTGCAGATTTGCATGAACATGAGTGCCATCGACAATGTGATGGTAGGGGCGCATTTGCGTTTGAATCAAAGTATGTTGGCGGGCATTTTCCGTTGGCCTGCATTAAAGCGTGCGGATGAAACGGCACGTGAAGAAGCTGCAGAACTGATGCAGTTTGCCGGTATTGGTGCGTATATCAGTCATGGTGCGAACCAGATGTCTTATGGTGCGTTAAAACGCCTTGAAATTGCACGTGCCCTGATTTCCAGACCGGATATTCTGCTATTGGACGAACCTGCGGCCGGATTGAATCATACGGAAACAGCAGAAATCGAAGCATTGATTCATAAGGTGGCACAAGCCGGTATTACCGTGTTACTTGTCGAGCATGATATGAAACTTGTGATGAATCTGTCGCATCGTATTACTGTACTGGATTTTGGTAAAAAACTGGCCGAAGGTACACCTGCACAGATCCGCGATAATCCTGCAGTCATTTCTGCTTATCTTGGCGCGACGGCTTAACGGGAGACGCAACATGGAAGTAACATTTGAACAACCGGGTAAAATAGCGGTAACAGAAACGGCGCCGGTTATTTTATCGATTGACGGGCTGACCAGTCATTATGGACGTATCCAGGCGCTACATGGTATCGATCTGACTGTGCGTCAGGGGCAACTGGTGTCATTGGTCGGGGCCAACGGTGCCGGCAAGACAACACTGATGCGTGCAATCTCGGGTGTACAACCTGTTAGTGGCGGTCGTATCGAATTCATGGGCATGGATATCACAAAAGCATCCCCGGAAAAGAGGGTACGTGCCGGTATCTGCCAGGTTCCGGAAGGTCGCCAGATATTTGGTCCGATGACAATCGAAGACAATATCTTGCTGGGGGCGTTTACACGTTCCAAAGCAGATGCGGCACACGACATCGATAAGATGTATGCGATGTTTCCGATTTTAAAAGAGAAACGCCATTTGTATGCCGGTAATCTGTCAGGCGGGCAGCAGCAAATGCTGGCCATTGCAAGAGCCTTGATGGGAAGGCCAACATTACTGTTGCTGGATGAACCCAGTATGGGACTGGCACCGTTACTGGTTGCCGAGATTTTTAATGCGATTACCACATTGCAAAAAGAAGGGATGACGATTTTGCTGGTCGAACAAAATGCACATGCTGCTTTGTCTATTGCAGATGTGGGTTATGTAATTGAGACAGGTTCGATTATCTTATCGGGTCCGGGTCGCGAATTACTGGATAATGAAGACGTTAAACGTGCTTATTTGGGTATGTAATCACTATGAATACACAACACACTCGCCATGTTGACATGAGCGGGCAATCCTATGAAGACATTCTGGTTGACCGTCGTCATGATGCTATTTTACTCATTACATTAAATCGTCCTGAGGCACGTAATGCACTACGCA
>JAATFN010000351.1 GCA_015655165.1 Betaproteobacteria bacterium
GTAAATACCTGCCATTGTTTCCCAAAGGATGCCAATGCATAATCTGCCCACGCCGGCCCGATCAATGTCAGACCGAATGGCAGGCCGTCTTCCCGGAAGTTCGCAGGCACAGCCAATGCTGACCATTTGAGCAGGTTCACATAATTGGTGTATTTGCCCTGACGGCTATTTAAGGTAATCGGGTCTTTTTGTACTGCATCAATCGTGAAGTGGCAGGGCGCTGTGGGGACCAGCAAGGCATCGACTTTGTCCATGAGTTTGTCGGCTTCACGCTTTAACGCTGCAAGTTTGTACTGGCCTTTGAATGTATCTGCAGCAGTAAAATTCTTGGCTTTAAAAATGATGTCGCGCACAACCGGGTCGATCTTGTCTGCATGGTCTTTTGCAAAATCTTCTATGGCTGCAAAACGTTCAGCGACCCATGGGCCGTCATACAGCAATGCAGTGACTTGGTCGAATAGGGAGAAATCCAGTTCGATTAATTCGCATCCGAATGCTTTAATTTGCTCAAGAGCCTGTGCATAAGCGTTTTCTGATTGCGTATCGCCATAAAATTCGGGTTCTGCTGGAATGCCAAAACGTGGTTTGGCAGGTAATGTTTTAGCACTATGTGCTGGTGCTGCCAATGAATAGCAATCTGTGCTGTCGAACGCTGCGGCTTGCGAGAATACCAGTTCTGCGTCTGCTACTGTCGTTGCAAAAATCGAGATGCAGTCCAGCGTTTTACAGGCCGGAACTAGGCCTGTTGTGCTCATGGCACCAATGCTTGGCTTTAAGCCGACAATATTGTTGAGTCCTGCTGGTACACGCCCAGAACCTGCTGTATCCGTTCCTAATGAAAATGGCACAATACCCCGTGCGACAACGGACGCCGAGCCGGAACTGGACCCGCCGCTAATATAGGCTGGATTGAATGTGTTGGGCACTGCACCATAAGGGGAACGTACACCCACCAAGCCAGTGGCAAACTGGTCCAGATTGGTTTTACCGATCACAATTGCACCAGCATTGATCAAGCGGGCAACTAGTGTTGCACTTTTTTGGGGTGTGTAGGCAAATTCAGGGCATCCAGCGGTGGTGACAATGCCCGCAACATCAATGTTGTCTTTGACTGCAAATGGCACACCATATAGGGGCAGTGCTGTCAGATCGGGATTTTTTTGGTGCAGGGATGCCAAATGGGTTAATTGCAGTGCCAAGGCATCCTTGTCGACAATGGAAATCCAGGCAACATCATCGGTATGTAGGCTGTCACGTAACGAAGACAGAAGTTCTGATGGTGTTGCACCATGCTTATATGCAGTTAACCAGTCATGAATTGTCCATCCGTGCATGTGTTACTCCTTGTATGAAAGATACCAGCTATAAAGCAGGAGTCATGCCACGTTTCATATGACCTGCTAATCGGCGAAATACAAGGAAACGGGGACGGAAGTCTCCTGCCAATCAAGTGATAACGTGTGATTGACAGGAGATTGTATGACAGCGTTAAGCCGTCGTATTGAGGGGGCGTGTTGGCGATACCGACGTTGGTTTACCAGAAAAATCGGTCCAGCAACGTAGATTGAAATCATACAGTTTACAGCGGCGTGCGGTATCGAAATACCAGCGCCAGGAAAACATCTGAATGACGATTCGTCCTGGAAGTTGCTTTTCCAGAAGGGCTTGTGCCTTTTTTAAGCGGTATAGCGGCACACTCATGTCAACGTGGTGGGCAGTATGCTCCATGATGTGATGCAGCATGGTGCCGACGTGGTATTTGAATTTCAAGTGGACGGTCGTTGACACGAACGGTTGTGCTTTACCCCATTCTTCTTTGTCCTGATACCAGATGACATCTGTATTGGTATGATGGACGTACACCACAAAGCCGATCATGGCATTCCAGAACAGGAACGGCATCAAGAATCCAGTCACAAGCACAACCAGAATCGATTGCTCGGTTGCATAAGCAGCCAATGTCAATGCGCCGATCCAGATGATGCCGCCAATGGTGACTAATACACCATCGTAGGTGAATTCACGACGCTGTGTCGGCATTTGACGACGTGACGGGAAATACATCCGTTTCCACCACATATCGACCAGATAGTAGAGCCATGGTGCCCAGCCACTGCGGTAAAGTTTTTCCAGACGCCGGCGCCAGGCGGGAAGCGCCTGATACTCTTCCAATGTATGTGGTCGCCATACAAAATCATAGCCGCGTAAATTGGTATAGCCATGATGGACGACATCGTGGCCGGTGTGCCAGAGGCTGTAAGGGGTCAGCGATGGCAAGAAGACCATCCGGCCGATAAATGTGTTCAACCGACGGTGACGTGTGAGACTTTGGTGACAAGCATCATGACCCAGGATAAACAGTCGACCGATAATGAATCCTGTCACTGCACCTGCTGCCAGTTTGGCCCAGAAGTTCTCAAGCCAGACAGTCGCACTAATGGCAATGGCATATAAAATCAGATCGAATACGACGAGTAACATTGCCAGCGTGGTATTACGATCGGTAATAGGCAGCATCCAGGAGCGGATGACCTTGCGGTGCGGCAATGGTGCATCAGGTGGTATGGGTTGAAGGGTCTCTGGTTGGGGTAATGACATGAAAGGGATTTCCCGGACTAAAATGGATCGGACAAGGAGGTGCCCTTGTCCGATGTATTGATGCGACGAGGGCAACTACTTATGCAGTTACCCTCCATGATACAGGTGTTTAGAAGCGATAACCCACACCAACGCCAATTAACCACGGATCTATTGAGACATTGCTCAATTTATTGCCTGCAGCGTCTTTTACATCACTGCTAATCTGGACTTTTTTAACATCCAGGTTCAGGGACCAGTGTTTATCGAGCTTGAAGTCAAGACCTGCTTGCAATGCCAATCCCACACTGTTTGAGTCCAGACGACCGCTGCCGCCTAGCAAATCAACGCTGGAAATGCGTGTGTAATTCAGACCGGCACCGACATAAGGGCTGAATGTGCTAGCCGGAAGGAAGTGGTACTGCAGCGTCAGTGTAGGGGGTAATTCTTTGAAGCTGCCGATGTTTTGTCCGTTTAATTTGACATCATGCTTTTGCGGGTAAGTCAGAATCAGTTCTGCTGCCCAGTGTGGCGTAAAGAAGTAACTGATGTCGACTTCAGGAATTGTTTTAGAGGACACGCTAATGGTGTCGGAGGCGCCAACACCGCCAACTGGATCCGATTTGTTGGCCGGATCAATGTGAACGGCACGTAC
>JAATFN010000159.1 GCA_015655165.1 Betaproteobacteria bacterium
AGGCTGCTGGAGCGAAGAAGCGCTTAAAAATGCACTGCAGTTCGGGCACGTGACAGAGCGCGTCCTGACAGAGCAGTTTCGCATGAAGGCAGAGGGCGACGTAATCGAATGGGTTCGAAGTTTCTCGACGGGCCGCATCCTTCGGGGCCCGGCTTCTCAGGCCTTCGACTTTCGTATCTTCAGTACTGCCCACGCGATGTATCGCGAGATCCTTGCACGCAACGACGCCGTCGGAATGAGCCGTATACTCGCCACTTATGACTATCCATATACGCTAGATGGGCGAGACCACTTCGTGAACGAGGGCACGTTCCATCTTCGTTGGGATCGGTCCCTGCCAAATGCACCTCGTGCATGGGCCGAGCGCGCAGACACAATCGAAGAGGTCGGTTCAGTCTATACGGTACAGGGATTCGACCTGAATTACGCCGGAGTCATCCTTGGCCCATCCGTAGGTTATGATCGTCAGACGGATCAGGTTACGGTCGACCCGGCCCGCTACGAAGACCGTGCCGCTTTCACCGGACAGGCCGGGATTGAAGACCCTGAAGGCGTCAAGCAGCGCATCATGTTCAATGCGATCAAGGTACTGATGACCCGTCCTACACGTGGCCTTTATATCTACGCGAGCCAGCCTGCGCTACGCCAGCGTCTATCGGAGCTTTAGCAGATACAGACGTGACCCCAAAACCAGAGGTAATGCATGGGCTGACCTCACTTTAAGATTTCAACATGAAGGCGAATCTTAACTAATTAATAAACTGCAATGATTGAATTGCCCCACAAAGGTTGAACACCATGCCTGACCTTTGAGGTGTTTTTATGCGCAAAAGATGTACCGTCTGTTCAGTGGTAAGCGAGTTCATCTGACTGATTATGGTGCAATGCCCCAAATGTGTGCGGCAGCGCAGGTGGTAATTTAGCTGCTATCTCTATAAATCTGCATCATATCCATAAGGCACGCTAATTGCTTTACCAAGTCCATCTAGTACACAAGATGGAGTGCAATATGCAGGTCCTGCCAATAGAACCGTGTTATTCAGGTAACACGACAACAACACAATCCCGGATTGAACGATTCAATTTATTGGATTGGATATGTGTGCAGTGCACATTCTTCTCCTTTAAAAACAAGGGAGTAGTCTGGGGTTTACCCCTGTGCGGCAGTGCCATGCGCACTCAGTGGGCACATACCATGACAACAACATTGCATTGATGACGGGGGGACTATGTTTCATACAGTATTGATCGCCAATCGTGGTGAAATCGCGTGCCGTATCGCACGCACATTAAAAAAAATGCACATCAAGTCGGTTGCGATCTATTCGGATGCTGATAGAAACAGCCTACATGTGGCCATGTCTGACGAAAAAGTGGCATTGGGTGGTCAAAGTGCTGCCGAAAGTTATTTACAGGCAGATCTGGTCATTGATGCAGCTAAAAAAACAGGTGCGCAGGCTATCATCCCGGGTTACGGTTTCTTGTCGGAAAACGCCGAATTTGCCGCACGTTGTGAAGCAGAAGGGATTGTATTTATCGGCCCGACATCCACACAGATGGAACAGTTTGGCCTGAAACATGCTGCGCGTGAGCTCGCTGAAAAAGCCGGCGTACCGTTAACACCTGGTTCGGGCTTGCTGGAAAATCTGGATAAAGCCAAAGAAGCTGCCGCCGACATCGGTTACCCTGTGATGTTGAAAAGTACTGCAGGTGGTGGCGGTATCGGTTTGACACGTTGCAATAATGAAGCAGAACTCGTGAGTGCGTTCGAGTCGGTACAACGTCTGGGTAAATCGTTTTTTGCCAATAGTGGTGTATTTGTTGAGCGGTTTGTGGCCAATGCACGTCATATCGAGATTCAAATATTCGGTGATGGTCAAGGCAATGTACTGGCACTGGGTGAACGCGATTGTTCTTTGCAACGCCGTAACCAGAAAGTTGTTGAAGAAACACCGGCACCGAATATTTCCGACGATGTCCGCGCACGTTTGTTTACTGCTGCAGAAAGTCTGGGACGTTCTGTCAATTATCGTTCTGCCGGTACCGTTGAATTTATTTACGATAGTGCACGCGAAGCATTCTATTTTTTAGAGGTGAATACCCGACTACAAGTCGAGCATGCCATTACAGAGGCGGTCACAGGTCTTGATTTGGTTGAGTGGATGGTATTAACGGCTGCAGGCACGCCACCTGCGTTGGACAAACAAATACCGCGCACTGGTGCGGCAATTGAAGTGCGTGTCTATGCAGAAAACCCGTTGCGCAATTTTGTGCCAAGCCCGGGTGTATTAACAGAAGTCGCCTTTGCAGATGGCGTTCGTGTGGATACGTGGGTTCAGACCGGCACTGAAGTCTCTGCAAACTACGATCCGATGATCGCTAAAATCATCGTGCATGGCAAAGACCGAACAGCTGCCATTGCCAATATGGTCAATGCATTGACTGCCACAAAATTGTACGGCATTGCCACCAATCTGGATTATCTCAAACAGGTTGTTGCCAGTGATGGATTTAGAGATGTCAAGATTTCTACCGGTTATCTGGATCAGTTTATCTATCGTCCTCGCGTTGCCGAGATTTTGGATGGCGGGACATATACAACAATTCAAGACTATCCGGGGCGTGTTGGTTACTGGGATATTGGTGTGCCACCATCAGGTCCCATGGATGACTGGGCATTCAGATCTGCGAACCGGATTGTTGGAAACAGAACCGATGCGGCAGCGATTGAAACTACCGTGTTGGGACCAACCATCAAGTTTCATAGTGACACGATCATAGCATTAACCGGTGCGCTGACAAATGCGACCTTAGATGGAGAGCCTGTCAAATTCTGGGAACCGATTGATGTGAAACAAGGCCAGGTGTTGCAAACCGGCCGTGCAACAGAAGGATGTCGCACCTATATTGCCATTCGCAATGGTATTGATGTCCCGCTCTATCTGGGCAGTCGCGCTACATTCGCACTAGGCCAGTTTGGTGGCCATGCCGGACGCATATTACGTGCAGCAGATATTTTGCCGATCTTTGCCGATGATAGCCTGCATGCTGCTATGACAGCACCGGCTGGTGCACCGCAAGTCGCACGCCGGTCGTATGGTAAAGAATGGGATATCGGTGTGTTATATGGTCCGCATGGTGCACCAGATTTTTTTACGCAATCATCAATCGACAACTTCTTTGCCAGCGCGTGGAGTGTGCATTACAACTCGAATCGACTTGGTATCCGACTGGTTGGCCCTAAACCCGAATGGGCACGTTCTGATGGTGGTGAAGCTGGTTTGCATCCTTCCAATGTGCATGACTGTGAATACGCCATTGGCAGTGTGAATTTTACCGGTGATATGCCGGTGATTTTAACGCAGGACGGTCCTAGTCTCGGTGGATTTGTTTGTCCTGTGACGATTGCCAAATCCGAATTGTGGAAAGTCGGTCAGATCAAACCTGGTGACAAAATTCGTTTCAAACCGATGACATTTGATGATGCGTTGGATCAGGAAACCTACCAGGACAGATTATTGGCCGAATGGACTGATCGTATACATCCTGTATATGAAATAGATCAAGCTGCAAGTCCTATCCTGTATGAACGCGCTGCGGGACAAGATTATCCTAAAACAGTCTTTCGCCAGGCAGGTGACAAATATATTCTGATTGAATACGGCGAGAATATTCTCGATTTGAATTTACGCTTTCGTATCCATGCATTGATGGAAGCGATTGATGCTGCGCCGATAACTGGTATACAGGAATTGTCTCCTGGTGTGCGCTCGTTGCAGGTGCGTTATGACAGTCGCATCATCAACCAGTCTGTACTGGTGAAGGCGTTAATCGCCAAAGACGGTGGTCTGTCCG
>JAATFN010000136.1 GCA_015655165.1 Betaproteobacteria bacterium
CTGATTTGTTCAGATACTGTCGCACCTTGAATACCATCAACCACATCGGACTGTACTGTTACTGCCCAAACCCGGTTATAACGCCAAACCACACCAGGCTCCCACACCAAACCGATGTGTGCAATCTGTCCGAGTGGTACCGATTTACCCGACGCTGTTTGCACATTGGCTTGCGACAGCGCATCCATCGTTGCACGTTCTTCAATCGGTTGGCGCACCACAATATCGATCAATTTGTTGTCTTCACGGTATTGCCCGATAGCGGTACCTGTCAACAAGGTATTGATCGTTTGCATCACCGATTTTGTACCAATACCCAAGGTACGTAATTTATCCTGATCTAGATCGATACGTAACACTTTGATCGACTCGTTCCAGTTGTCGTTCAAGCTCTGTACATTCGGGTTTTTAGCCATCACAGCTTTGACTTGATCGGCAATCTGACGTACCGTTGCTACATCATCACCGCTGACACGAAATTGCACCGCATAAGGCACTGGTGGCCCTAAAGGCAATAACTTGACGCGGCTTCTCACACCAGGAAACTCGGTGTCGAACACATCAATCAGCTTTAAACGTAACGCATCCCTCGCCTTTAAGCTATTGGGTACAATCACCATTTGGGCAACATTCGATTGCGGAAAAATCTGGTCCAGCGGCAAATAAAAACGCGGACTGCCTGTTCCGATATAGCTGGTCACGCTATCGATATTCTCTTGTTTGGCGAGAAATGCTTCCAGTTTTTTAACTTGTGCTTCTGTGGCATGGTAGGAAGAACCTTCAGGCATCCATAAGTCCACCATGATTTCCGCACGACTCGAGTCCGGGAAAAACTGCTGCTCGATAAACTTGAAACCAACTAAGCCCAGTAAAAAAATGCCCAACGTAATGGCAATGGTTGTCTTGCGCCATTCAACACATAAACCGACAAGATGTCTGAAGCGTGTATAGAACGGTGTATCAAATAATTCGTGATGCACACCACTGTCAGCACCAGGTTTGACCTTTAACAGCAATACACCGATGTAAGGCGTAAAAATAACAGCAATCAGCCATGACAGGATCAATGCAATCGCGTTCACAGAAAAAATAGAGAACGTGTATTCCCCTGCAGTCGATTTGGCCAGACCAATCGGTAAGAAACCTGCAGCAGTAATCAATGTACCGGTCAACATCGGAATGGCGGTCGACGTATAGGCAAATGTTGCCGCTTCCATTTTGGTTTTGCCCTCTTCAAGCTTGCGCACCATCATTTCGACCGCAATAATGGCGTCGTCAACAAGCAAACCCAAGGCAATAATCAACGCGCCCAAAGATATCTTGTGCAAATTGATGTCCAGAAAAGACATGAAGAGGAATGTGACTGCCAGTACCAGCGGAATCGTCAGGCCCACAACCAGACCTGGACGCACATCGATACGCAAGGGTTTGGTATGCAAGCCCAAGGCTAAAAAGCTCACGGCCAGAACAATGACCACAGCTTCGATCAAGACTTTGATGAATTCATCGACCGACTCTTTAACAACCTTAGGCTGATTGGAGACATGCTCGAGTTCAATCCCTAAAGGCAGTTTTCTTTTGACATTGGCCAAGGTGGTTTCGAGGTTTTTACCCAGGGCGATAATGTCGCCACCTTTTTCCATCGAGACGCCAAGCCCAATGACTTCTTTACCGTTGAAATGCATTTTTGATTCTGGCGGATCTTTGTATTCCCGTTTGATCTCGGCAAAGTCCCCTAATCTGAATGTCGTATTGGCCGCACGCAACTGCAGGTTTTCCAGATCGGTCATGGAGCGCAATGCCCCTGTGACATGAATTTGCAGGTTATCTGTTGGTGTGACTAACACACCTTGAGACTCGACTGCATTTTGTGCACTGAGTTGTTCGACAATACTGCTAAAGGGAATGCCCAGTTGCGAGAATTTCTTTTGAGAGAATTCGATAAAAATTTTCTCGTCCTGAACACCGAACAATTCGACTTTTGATACGCTAGGCACGCCTAATAATTGTTGGCGTACAAAATCTGCATAATCTTTGACTTCGGCATAGCTAAACCCGTCGCCCGACAAGGCGACAATGGAACCGTAGGTGTCGCCAAATTCATCATTAAAAAACGGCCCGTATACGCCTGATGGCAATGTCAGACTAATGTCGCCGAGTTTTTTACGTACCTGATACCAGGCATTGGCCACATCTGCAGCTGGGGTCGACTCGCGCAACTCAAGAATAATCAATGTTTCACCAGGCTTGGTGTAACTGCGAATCTTGTCAATATAGGGGGTTTCCTGAAGTTTTTTCTCCAGCTTGTCGGTAATTTGCTCGGCCATCTGTAAGGCCGTCGTCCCAGGCCATTTGGCGGACACTGCCATGGCTCTAAACGTAAACGGCGGATCTTCGTCCTGCCCCAG
>JAATFN010000027.1 GCA_015655165.1 Betaproteobacteria bacterium
GCATCCAGCAGTTCATCAAGATTCATGGCCAGAGAAATGGCAGCCGCTTTTGCAACCACACCTTGATGGCGGCGTGTACCAACAATATTGGACAAACGTTGATCATCAGCCAGAATAATGCGCACATTTGCCGATTTGGCTGCGTGTACCAGCTCTTTCATACGTTGATCCGAACGCTCGGCATCAATATAAATTTCTTCAACTGAAGCGGCCTCATGGCGGATACGTGAAGTCACCGCATGAAACCCGAAAATCATTTTACTTTTCATCTTGTCCCGCTTTAAAAGCCAATCGTGCATTTTAGCTGATCGGAACAACAATATTGCACGAAAGTGATAAGCCCACACAAAAAAAGCATAAAAAAATGGCATGTTTCCCTATTTTTAGTAGAAAAACACGCCCGTTTTATACTTTTTAGCGCTAGAAGACTTATTTCATCGTTTACTATGACGTGCCTGACTTTTAACCGACCGGTTTTTAACCGACTCGGCAACTTTACCACGTTGGGGTTTGACACTCTTTTTAGGTAGTGTTTCTTTGACTGCGATCGGTTTGGACAGCGATGCTTTTTTAGCACGTCCTTTCACCACTTTGCCAAGATCTTCTTTTGTTGTCTTGGCACCTTTGCTTTTTGCATTTTTAGCGGCTTGGCCACTACCCTTTTTAGCATCGGCACGACGTGCTTCGCTTTTTAATAGGGTATGGATACCAGGCTCAGTCACCAAACGCAAATCGATCTTGCGTGCATCAAGATCAACACGGCTCACCTGCACAGTTACACGATCGGTCAACTGGTAACGAATACCTGTACGTTCACCACGCAACTCGTGTCGCGCTTCATCATATTGGAAATAGTCGGAACCCAATTCGGTTACATGCACCAGACCTTCGATATACAAAGCGTCCAATTGTACAAAGATACCAAACGTTGTCACACCGGAAATGGTACCGGTAAACTCCTCGCCCAGTTTGTCACGGATAAAGTAGCATTTCAGCCATGCCTCTACATCGCGCGATGCTTCATCAGCACGACGCTCGTTGGCAGAACAGTGAACACCGAGTTGCTCCCAAATCACCAATTCTTCCGAATTGTTTTTCTTTTTGGCGTGCGGTTTTTCTTGTGCTTTCGCTTGTGCCTGTAATTTACGTGCGGCAGGAGACAACTGCGTATTTAACTTCGACGTGTCAATATCTTGCGGATGATAGCGTTTACCTACCAACAAGGCTTTAATCGCACGATGCGTCAATAAATCCGGATAACGTCGGATCGGGCTTGTAAAGTGTGCATATGCTTCGTAAGACAAACCGAAGTGACCCACATTATCAGGACTATAGACTGCTTGGCGCAATGAGCGTAACAACATTGTCTGAATCAATAAACTGTCCGGTCTTGCCTTGATTTTCGGCATCAACTCAGCATAGTCTGATGCACTGGGTGCTTCGCCACCACCCAGACTCAAGCCCAGTTGCTTCAAGAATTCACGCAACTGCGTAATTTTTTCCTTGCTGGGACCTGCATGCACACGATACAAGGCAGGATGGTCATTGCGCCCGAGGAAGTCCGCCGCACACACGTTTGCAGCCAACATGCACTCTTCAATAATCTTGTGCGCATCGTTACGTGTACGTGGCAGAATTTTTTCGATTTTGCCGACACTGTTACAGACAATATAGGTTTCTGTTGTTTCGAAATCGATCGCCCCACGTACCTGCCGCGCTTTTAACAACACCTGATACAGTTTGTAGAGATTTTGTAAATGCGGCACAAGTTGGGCACGTTTTTGTGCTTCCGGGCCTTTTGTATTGGCAAGTACTGCAGCGACTTCCGTATAGGTCAGGCGTGCTGCCGAATGAATGACGGCAGGATAAAACTGATACGCTGTAATTTCACCTTTGGGATTGATGACTGCATCACACACCAGTGTGAGACGATCGACATCCGGATTTAATGAACACAGGCCGTTAGACAGTTTCTCCGGCAGCATCGGAATCACACGGCGCGGGAAATACACCGACGTACTGCGCTCCAATGCATCTTTATCCAATGCGTCGTTGGGACGCACATAATGACTCACATCGGCAATCGCGACAATCATACGATAGCAATTGGTACGACCGACTTTGACCGGCTCGCAATACACCGCATCGTCAAAGTCACGCGCATCCTCACCGTCAATAGTGACCAACGCGATATCACGTAAATCAACACGTGTTTTCAAATCAATATCTTCGACCTCAACCGGCAATGCAGTCGCTTGGCGTTTTGCGGCTTCAGAAAATTCATGCGGCACACCATATTTGCGCACCGCGATTTCGATTTCCATGCCCGGATCATCTATGTCGCCCAAAATCTCGACAATTTTGCCCACAGGCTGCGTGTAACGCGATGGCTGTTCGGTTAACAAAATACTGACTACCTGACCTGCTTTGGCCTTGCCTGGCAAGCCGGCGAGTAAAATATCCTGACCGATACGCTTGTCTTCGGGAGCAACAACCCAAACACCATTCTCGTGCAACAAGCGCCCGATGACATGGGTATTGGCCCGTTCGACCACTTCGACAATCGTGCCTTCGGGTCTACCCCGACGGTCTGTACCGGTAATACGAATTCTGACGCGGTCTCCATGCAAAACTTTCTGCATTTCCTTTTCAGGCAGAAAGACATCTTCACTACCGTCTTCAGATAACAGAAAACCGAAGCCATCACGGTGTGCAGACACACGCCCTTCTATGAAATTGGTCGAGTTTGACAAAGCATAATTACCACCGCGATCCGGTTTGATCTGGCCATCTCGCTCCATTGCATTCAAGCGACGGGTCAATCCGTCCATTTCTTCAGGCTTGACGCCTAAGACAGAAGCAAGTGTTACTGGACTTTGCGCACCGGTCGATGTACGTAAGATGCCGAGAATTTCCTCTCGGCTGGGAATGGAATACGGGAATTGGCTCAAAACTGTCTGTGTATATTTGGATAAATTTGTCTTCATCTGCCCACCAGAAAAACCTGCATTGGGGACGTTACGATTACCTTAGTGTAACGGAGGATAACCATAATCACCTACTATTTACTTCTCTTTATCATAAAACCTCCATATTGAATGGATATGACAAACAAAACGCTCTTTCCTATCCCCAAATGCGTTGACATCACAACAAATTCGGCTATAATTGCGCGCTTGTTATTGCCCACGTGGCGGAATTGGTAGACGCGCATGGTTCAGGTCCATGTGCCGCAAGGTGTGGGGGTTCGAGTCCCTCCGTGGGCACCAGCAATAACAAAGCAACAGCATTTGACAATCTGCTATTCCGGTCTATTGTCTTTCTCACAAGAAATACCATTTATTGGGTAAATACAGCACATCGGGTGCAGTATTAGTGCGTCTACACCATTTACGCCCCTATCTTCTCACTATTTCCCCAAATCCACAATTAGGACAGCAAGATCAACATAGGTCTGGTTTGTATGATACGCAGACGCCCTATCACCAAAGATACGCGAACCCGATTGAATGGCCACAATACTACTATGGCCATTCAATCGGACACAAACATCACATGTCAACAGCAATCGTGTCCTGTATGCTTGTGAGCAGATTGTTTCCAGCCTTTTAATTTCGATGTGTGGCCAATACCAGGATTAAATGTATTGGTTGGATCGAGCTCGCGATAAAAATTCGCCAGCGCCGGTTTGGCTATATAGAGATGGCCAACATTATGCTCTGCCGGATATTGTGCGCCACGCTCGTCAAGTAATGCCCACATACGGTGTTCCATATCCAGTGGATCAACACCCTTACCGACAATGTAATCCTGATGAAAGACGTGACAGAAGAAGTGGCCGTAATACAGTTTGTGCAAAATCTTGCCATCCATGTCGGCCGGTAATGTCTCAACCCAGGAACGATCATTGCGCCGTAATGCAATGTCCAGCGCCACAATATCCTCGACAGTACTGCGATGTGTA
>JAATFN010000034.1 GCA_015655165.1 Betaproteobacteria bacterium
AGTCTTCTGTCGCTTCCTCGATCTTACGTTCGCGAATCGATTGACGTACAGCCTGACGGGTACGTTCACGCGATGCATCATCGGTTTTACGCTCCAACACCTGAATTAAATGGAAACCAAATGGTGACTCGACTGGTTCACTGATCTGATTGGGTTGCAACTCGTTCATCGCACGCTCAAACTCCGGTGCAGTGTCTCCCGGATAAATCCAGCCAAGGTCGCCGCCTTGCGATGCGGACAAATCGTTAGAGTACTGTTTGGCCAATTCTTCAAAGGTTGCAGCCTTATTATCCAGCCGCTCCTTGATTTCAAGCAATTTACGACGGGCATCTGCTGCAGATACCAGTTGGTTGACTTTAATCAGAATATGGCGTGCATGTGTTTGCTGAATGGCAGGGCCGGCAGTTGCAGGATTTTTTGACTCTGCACGACGTTCGACGACCTTAATAATGTGGAATCCATTCGCGCTCTTGATCACGGGAGAAACTTGTCCGGATTGCAAATTCGTCACCCCATCCAGGAATAATTGCGGCAAACGATCCTGACCACGCCACCCCAGATCCCCGCCATTTAATGCATCACTGCTATCGGAATAGGTTGCTGCTATTTTAGAGAAATCCTCACCTTGTGCCACACGTGTACGGATTTCTTCGGCCCGTTGGCGTCGCTCAGTAATTTGTGTGGAAGAAGCGTTTTCAGGGACACGGACCAGAATATGCGCTAAGTGCAGCTCATCACGCCCGCTTGCCGTATTTGTCTCGGCAGCAAGATAATTATCGATTTCGGATTCAGAAACTTGTACAGCACCATTGACGTTACGTTCACGAACCCGTTGCATGATGATTTCACGACGGATCTCTTCACGAAAATCGACGTAGGAAATACCTTCTTTTTCCAGCTGAGCTCTAAAATTAGGCAGCGATAACTGGTTTTGTGCGGCAATTTGCGTCACTGCACGATCCAACATTGTATCGTCCACAGTAATGCCACCTTCTTTAGCCAGCTGGATCTGCGCCTGCTCAACGATCATCCTCTCCAGCAATTGCTTTTGCAGCTGCGTTTTTGGCGGCAGAGCAATACCTTGTGTCGTTAATCTTTTTTCCAGTTCTGTTAAGCGTGTATCAAGCTCTCTCTTGGTAATTGTGCCGGTATTAACAACCGCCACGATCTCATCAACAAATGCAGGCTTGGCCTGTGTTGATGCCACTGACTGTGCATGAACCGGCGCTTGCAGTGCAAACGACATACCGGACAACACTCCTACTACATACATTTTACGAATTGAGCAATGACGCATAGCGGAAAAGACGTTTTAAAATACTGATTAATAACGGAAAAAAAACGATTTAGTTGATACGTTGATAACCTGGAATACTGGATTTCAAAGCTTCCATCGGGTTAGAACCCACTTTGGAAAAACCGTTTAACTCCAACTGAATAAAAAAGGATGTCGACGCTCTGGTTGATGTTGTCGGAATCCGTTGTGCAACAAGCCTGAACACCCAGCAATCTGCCTGATATTCTAACCCCAGAAGACCTTCTGCGACCTTATTGTCGGGAATGGAATAGTTGGCTCTTCCCACAGCATACCACCGTTGGAAGATTGGCCACTGTGCGGAAAGATCAATTTGTTTCAGATTTTCGTTGGTACGATCCAGCCTGTATTGCAAATTCAATACCTTTTTAGGCTCGGGTTGCCAGGAAACACCATATACTGACCGCACCATTTGCGTCAAACTCTGGCTGTATTGCAGCATGCTCTCTAATTTAACTGTGTTGGACACAGGGCCGGAAGCAGAGAACAGCATGTCAGAGCGACTTCCCTGAATGGTCGTCGACGAATTGTCGATTGTTACACGCGGCGTCGCAAAATAGAAACGCTGACCAAATGCCACCCGTAAACGCTCTTGACCGTCTTCTTCGAAAAAGCGCGAGACAACAGCCGCTGTCAGTTGATTTGCATCCCCAATACGGTCATGGCCGACAAACCGGTTTTCGTTAAAGACCTGGGCAAAGTTGAAGTCGGTCACCCCCGAATCGAAATTCGGCAACATGCTCTGGTCGCGATAAGGCGTACGTACATAGAACAGGCGTGGCTCCAGTGTTTGCGTCAGATTGCGACCGAATAAAGACATATCACGTTCAAAATGCATCCCT
Organism: Betaproteobacteria bacterium; assembly: GCA_015655165.1. Lineage (GTDB taxonomy): Bacteria > Pseudomonadota > Gammaproteobacteria > Burkholderiales > Burkholderiaceae_D > Herbaspirillum. The sequence goes on from JAATFN010000034.1 coordinate 2,158, forward strand.
GCATCGATAGAAAACGTCGGCAACACCCGGTTGAAACTTTTTTCCGCACCCGGCACAGTATTATCTAGACGATATGTCGTCGCATCTAGCGAGACCTTCGGTGTAATAAAATAACCTGGACGCACAATCGGATAAGAAACAGTTGGCGTGATATACACCCGATCACCACCAACCATTTCCTGCCCGGCGCCCGACAACAACGTCGACGTATTACTGAACCGCGTGTACTCAGAGACAATACCTAGATCAAATCCACCTATATCCTGTCTCTGGCCTTGAACCGTCAGTTGCGGCACACGATCATACGGTTTCTGGATCGGGTTGTCGATATCCTGCATCAACTGATACTTTGATACACGTCCGACCGCACTCCAATAACGGCTGCCATAGGTCAAAGAGATATCACGCACCAATAAGCGCTGGCTACTTTGTGTAATGGAACGGGAAAAATCACTGGCGTAATTGTCATCGGAAACTTTATTCAAGTCCCATGCCAGAGAAAGATTTGGCGCGAGCGTTTGCTGGTGTTTTGCACTAAGCGAGTAACGCCCTGTACCTGTCATCCTGTCCTGGATGCCTTCTGCCGATATCTCACCAACATAGCTCTCCCCCAGATAACGCGCATTCACACCCAATTGCAGACCACGACTGGCGATATATTTAGGATACAACGTCAGATCACGGTTAGGCGCAATATTGAAATAATACGGCACGGTCAATTCAAAACCGCCATTGGTTGTCATCCCGACCGTTGGGGACAGTACCCCGGATTTTCGGGCATCAGACAGCGGAAAAGACATATATGGCGCCCCGAAAATAGGTACCCCTTTAAAATAAACGAAGCCGCCTTGCATCGTACCGACATCCCGACCAACATCAAGATCCAGTGTATTCGCACTCAAATACCAGTCCGGATCTGCTGCTTCACATGTGCTGTAAGTTCCACGCGACACAACCGCCTGGTCAGTCGACACAAAATCGATACGTTCTGCCTTACCACGTCCGCCGGTCGCACCGAAATGGTATGTCGGGTTAGCAACATACCCTTCTCCGGAATCCATATTCAATAGCGCATGGTCGCCCGTATAGTTATCCTGCAATCGCTTCATCCAGACATTGCCTTGAACTTCGACTTCATTCTGAATAATACGAAATACGGCTTTATCCGATTTAACGGTCATCGCACCCTGAACCATCTCGACGTTCTGCTCTAGCACAACTTCCCGATCCAGACTACCGGTCATTTTTTCGGCCTTGACTGTCACTGGTGCGTTTTTATCATCTGTTAGCGGAACAATACCTGCAGTTTGAGCATGCGCGCGCGTCGACATAACCGCTGTCGATGCGGCAACTGTTACTGCAATAAAAATTCCGGACAAATGTCTTGAAATAGGATTCTTGGTCAATCGGATCATGAAAACATCAAATTCTGAAAAACAACCAGGCAAGTGCGACGCACTACCTGCCCGAACAACCCAATCGACGGGCAGTAATACAACACTATCATCCGATTGATAAAATTTGCCACATTACCACGGCATATAATGCACCCTTGGGCATTATGCTTGCAATCATACTGCGAGAACAGATCGCAGGCGATTTTTTACATGTAATCCCTTATTATATGGGAACTCAACCGATCTATCGTAATTCTCTCATAACAGTTCATGACATTACATCACTCTGACACCGACCCACGCTTGGTCGAATTACAGACTTGGCTGGCGACAACCGCGCCATCCATCCGCATCGAAACACTCAGGCCTGCGTCCTCTGACGCCAGTTTCCGTCGCTACTTCCGCGCCGATACAACCGAAGGTCAGACCCGTATTGTAATGGATGCCCCGCCGCCACACGAAGATGTACGCCCTTTTATTCAGGTAGCAGACATTTTTGGTAAAACCGGTGTCACCGTTCCGCAGATTCTGGCACAGAACGTTGAGGCAGGCTTTCTGCTTCTATCTGATTTGGGCAATACGACCTATTTGAGCCAATTATCCAACGATACCGCCCACAAACTGTATACCGATGCCATTGATGCATTGATTTTGTTGCAAACACAGAGCAAACCCGGTGTTCTGCCAGATTATGACCGAACCCGCCTGCATCAGGAACTACAATTATTTCCCGACCGGTATATTACCAAACATCTGCAAGCAACGTTGACAGATACTGATCAAGCCGTACTTGCAAAAACGTTCGATACATTATTGGCCAACAATCTGGCACAAGCACCTGTGTATGTCCACCGTGATTATCACTCGCGTAACCTGATGGTTCTGGGCACAGGCAACCCCGGGATTTTAGACTTTCAAGATGCTGTATACGGGCCATTGACCTATGATCTGGTCTCTCTCTTACGCGACGCCTATATCCAGTGGGATGAGGAAATTGTACTGGACTGGGCTATCCGCTATTGGGAAAAGGCCAAACGAGCAGGGTTACCAGTCGCACCGGATGTCGATACATTCTACCGTGACTTCGAATTCATGGGCTTACAGCGTCACCTGAAGATTCTCGGTATTTTTGCGCGTCTGTATCATCGTGACGGCAAAGATGCCTATTTGAAAGACATCCCGCTCGTACTAGAATATGTATTAAAAACTGCCCGGCGCTATACAGCCTTTACACCATTGGTCAGATTAATCGAACGTCTCGAGGACAAAGCACCAAAATTTGGTTACACATTTTAGTGAGGTTGTGTTTATGAAAGCGATGATTTTTGCAGCCGGTCGTGGTGAACGTATGCGCCCGTTAACAGACAACTGTCCGAAACCCCTCTTGGAAGTGAGGGGCCGCCCGATCATCGCCTGGCAGATTTTAAATCTGGTCAAAGCCGATATCACCGACATTGTGATCAATCATGCCCACCTGGGACACATGATTGAAGATGCGCTGGGTGATGGTAGCCAGTATGGCGCCAAGATCAGTTACTCCCCGGAAAAAGTCGCACTGGAAACTGCCGGTGGCATTGCACAGGCCCGCACCTTGTTAGGTGAAGCGCCCTTCGTCGCGGTGTCTGGCGATATTTATTGCCCGCACTTTGATTACGAACAGGTTAAAACCGTGCTTGAAGACAACGATGCACGGGGTAACCCGTTGCCGTTAGACAAACGCGATGTTGCATGGCTCTATCTCGTCAACAACCCGCCCTATCACCCCAACGGGGACTTCGGATTAAACAGTTTTTCCATTACCAACGAAGCGCAAACGCTTTATACATTTAGCAACATCGGTGTCTACCGCCCGCAAATGTTTGACAGTATTACTGCCGGAGAGCGCATTCCTTTGGGACCGTTACTGCGAGAATATGCCGCTCGCGGACAGATCGGCGGTGAAATCTATCACGGCCAATGGTATAACGTTGGTACCATCGATCAGCTAGAAGCCTTGAATACACCTGCAAAACCATGACCATAGACCATACACCATACACACTACGCCGTAACAAACTGATTGAACACATGCGTGCTACAGGCGGTGGTGTAGCAATTATTCCAACAGCACCGGAAGTGATGCGTAACCGGGACGCCGACTATCCATATCGGCATGACAGTTATTTTTATTACCTGTCGGGGTTTATGGAGCCTGAATCCATTATTGTTCTGGTTGCGACAGCAACAACACAACAATCGATACTGTTTTGCAGAGACAAAGATATCGAACGGGAAATCTGGGACGGTTTTCGTTTTGGTCCCGAAGCCGCGCAAGCCGAATTTGGATTTGATACAGCATTGTCGATCAATGCGATCAATGAAGAAATACCGAAATTGTTAGCTGACGCCAATTCCGTTTTCTATGCCACGGGGCTGGACAACAACCGCGATCTTCAGCTACAAGGCTGGCTACGTGGTGTGCGTGCCATGGGGCGCTCGGGTGTATCGACACCAGCAACCATCATTGATGTGAATGTCGTGTTGGATGAAATGCGTCTCTTTAAAGACGATAGTGAAATTGCCATCATGCGCCGTGCCGGCATTATTTCTGCCGAAGCACATTGCCGTGCGATGCGCATTTCCCGCCCCGGCTTACGTGAATATCATCTGGAAGCTGAATTGCTACATGAATTCCGTAACAACGGCTCCCAATTTCCCGCCTACGGTTCGATTGTTGCCACAGGTGCCAATGCGTGTGTATTGCACTATCGTGCCGGCGATGCACAATTAAAAGACGGCGACCTGGTATTAATCGATGCAGGATGCGAACTGGAT
>JAATFN010000185.1 GCA_015655165.1 Betaproteobacteria bacterium
AGCAATGGTGCATGATGTTATCCAGCAAAAACAAGGCGATGCTATCCAATTTGCAAGTGATGAGCAATTACGTTTATCAAGTTTTGAAACACTCGCAAAATTAAAAGGCGTTGTATCGCCGAATGGTACAGTGACTGCGGGTAACGCATCAAGTATTAACGATGGTGCTTGTGCATTGCTTTTGGCAAATAGCCAGGCAGCAAAACAATATGGATTAACTCCCAAAGCGCGTATTGTCGGGATGGCCGCAGCAGGGGTGGCACCAAGAGTGATGGGAATTGGACCGGTTCCTGCGACACAAAAACTATTGGCCAATTTGGGTATGACGATTGACCAGATGGATGTGATTGAATTAAATGAAGCATTTGCTGCGCAAGGGCTGGCAGTTTTACGATTATTAGGATTAAAGGACAATGACGTACGTGTTAATCCGAATGGTGGTGCGATAGCTTTAGGCCATCCACTAGGAATGAGTGGCGCCAGATTGGTGACAACAGCAATGTACCAGTTGCACAGAACCGGTGGTCGCTATGCATTATGTACGATGTGTATCGGCGTAGGACAAGGCATTGCACTGGTGATTGAACGGGTCTGATAGCAGTCATAGAACAAAGCATTAGATCAGCGGCAAGTAAGACAAAGGAGAGAGACAGCATCATGCAAAAACAATATAAATGCGATGCAACCCAAATGCTATCGTTACAAGTAACAGGCACAGGGAAAAATTATGTTTAGTAATCTGGCCGGGGTGCTTTTTGATGGTATTGCCTATGGGAGTTTGTTATTTTTGATCAGTGTCGGCTTATCAGTCACATTGGGCATGATGAATTTTATCAATCTGGCACATGGCGCTTTCGCCATGCTTGGTGGTTATATTTGTGTGATTGCATTAAACAGTTGGGGACTTCCGTTTCTGGTTTCTCTCCCGATCGCATTTATAGCCGGCATGGTGGTAGGTATTGTATTGGAGCGACTACTATATCGCCGCTTATACAAAGCAAGCCATCTCGATCAGGTACTCTTCTCGATTGGCTTAACATTCATGGCAGTTGCTAGTGCAACTTACATCTGGGGACCAACACAGCAACCAGTGAATTTACCTGACTGGTTACGCGGTCAGATTTCATTGTTCGGACTGGATGTGGGAGCCTACCGCGTGTTTCTAATTGGTGTGGTAGTTCTCATTACCTTAGCTTTGGGATTGTTAATTGAACGTACACGTTTTGGTGCGCAAATCCGTGCATCGGTCGATAACCAGACTGCGGCAGCTGGTATGGGTATTAATGTCAGTCGTGTATTTAGTTTGACGTTTGCATTGGGATCCGGACTTGCTGCTCTGGGAGGTGGTTTGGGTATTGATGTACTGGGATTGGACCCGACATTTCCGATCAAATATATGGTGTATTTCCTGCTCGTGGTAGCAGTTGGTGGTGCCGGTACCATCAAGGGCCCCTTGATTGCCGCAATTTTGTTGGGTATTTGTGATGTTGCAGGTAAATACTATGTGCCGGAGATTGGTGCATTCGTTATTTATGGCTTGATGGTGTTGTTGCTGATCTTGTTCCCGATGGGGCTTGTGCGGAGGAAAGCATGAGATCGATCACACCAAACATAAAGTCACCTGCTACTACGCCATCACAACGAAAGGGTGTCGCCATGGCCCCAGCCCTACATCTGCCGAATGATCGATGGAAGCCATCGGAAATTCTGTTCTGGTTACTGCCTGTCCTTAGCTATTTTTTGTTTCCTGGTTATCTGGTATTGATTAGCCAGATCATGATTGTCGGTTTATTTGCAGTGTCGCTGGATCTGATTTTAGGTTATGGAGGCATCGTTTCATTAGGGCATGCCGCTTTTTTTGGTTTGGGTGCTTATACCGCAGGTCTATTATCCGTCCATGGATGGGGAGAACCAATTAGTGGTTTGTTCATTGCCGCAATTGTTGCAGGATTATTTGGTTATATCACGAGTTTTCTGGTTGTTCGCGGTAATGATCTGGCTCGCTTGATGGTGACACTTGGGATTGGCCTGATGCTGTTCGAAGCTGCCAATAAAGCAGCATTTATTACCGGTGGTGTCGATGGTTTGTCTGGCATGATGATGTGGAATATTTTCGGGAAATTCGAATTCGACCTCTATGGAAAGACTGCCTACATTTACAGTTTTTTCGTTCTCTTCATTATCTTTGTCGTGCTACGTCGACTGGTGAATTCGACATTCGGATTGGGTTTGGTCGGCATTCGTGAAGGTGGTAACCGTATGCCGGCAATCGGTGCCGATATCAACCGTCGCTTAACCGTCATCTTTACAGTCAGTGCTGCAGTAGCCGGTGTTGCCGGTGCCTTGCTGGCACAAACGACACAGTTTGTTGGTCTGGATGCATTAGGTTTTAACCGGTCTGCCGAACTACTGATTATCCTCGTACTGGGTGGTACAGGACGTTTATATGGTGGCCTAATTGGTGCACTTGTTTTTATGCTGGCACAAGACTATATCGCATCGATCAATCCTGCTTACTGGCAGTTCTGGATCGGTTTGTTGCTGCTTGTGATTGTCATGTTCGGACGTGGCGGCATTCTTGGTGGTTTAGCAAGATTAAAACACCGGTTCCTTTTTCGTCCTGCTGCGAAGGAGGACAACTAATGCACTCGCAAACAAATACAACATTGCGTACAGAAGGTCTCTCCAAACAATGGGGGGCGTTTAAAGCTAATAGTGATGTCTCGCTGACATTTACACCAGGTTCGCGTCATGCATTAATCGGCCCTAACGGTGCTGGTAAAACAACATTTATCAATTTATTGACCGGTGCATTTTCTCCGACATCCGGTAAGGTATTTTTCGGTGATGAAGATATTACCGGACTGGCACAGCATCAGCGTGTTAAACGCGGTATGACACGTACATTCCAGATCAATACCCTGTTCTCGGAATTAACGGTATTGGAGTCTGTGATTCTAGCGATTTCAGAACGTTGTGGCATGCATTTTGTCTGGTACAAAACGGTTGCCAATCAGAAAAATGTGATTGATGAGGCGATGGCATTACTGGCAACATTAAAACTGGACAATGAAGTCAACAGTATCACGCGCAATTTACCTTATGGTAAGCAGCGTTTGATGGAAATCGCACTGGCGCTGGCAACGAAACCAAAAATCTTGTTGTTGGATGAACCTGCCGCTGGAATTCCATCTGCGGAAAGTCAGGAATTATTCGAAGTCATTTCACAATTGCCGCGTGATGTGACCGTTGTATTTATCGAGCATGATATGGGACTCGTATTTCGTTTTGCAGAGCGCATTACCGTATTGGTGGGCGGCAAAGTTCTGACAGAAGGTACACCTGAAGAAGTATCAGCGGACCCGCGTGTGAAAGAAGTATATTTGGGGGAGGCTGAACATGCGTGAGCTATTGGTACTGGAGAATGTAACTGCCGGATATGGCAATTCGATTGTTCTGGAAGATATCGGGTTTGTGATGAACGAAGGGGAAAGCATCGCTCTTCTGGGACGTAATGGTGTCGGTAAAACCAGTCTGCTCGTCACCTTGATGGGCTTGACACGTCTGCATCAGGGCCATATCCATTGGGATGGCAAGGCTATCGCGCATGTTCCAACATTCAAACGCGCGCATGCTGGTCTGGGTTGGGTACCGCAAGAACGTTACATGTTCCCGTCCTTGACAGTGGAAGAACATTTGACAGTGGTCGCCCGTCCGGGGGAATGGAGTTTGCACAAGATCTATGATGTGTTTCCACGTTTATTGGAACGCAAGAACAATATGGGTAACCAATTGTCTGGTGGGGAGCAGCAAATGTTGGCCATTGCCCGGGCATTGATGATCAATCCAAGGATTCTATTACTGGATGAACCAATGGAAGGTCTGGCGCCGATTATTGTACAAGACTTGATGCGTGTGTTGCGTACGTTAATTAAAGACAAAGGCATGTCGGTTATCATCGTCGAACAACATGCACGACTGGCATTGTCATTAACCGAGCGTGCCATCGTGCTCGATCGTGGACGTATCGTACATGCATCCGATAGCGCAAGTTTGCTCGCTGACCATCATCAGCTTGATCGTTTGGTTGCCGTAGCATAAATAATATAAAGGAATAAATGCATTTTTATAGCAGATAATTCCGAGATAACAATTCAAAGAACAACCTGAGGAGGAGATAAATATGTACCCTAAAAATACTTGGTATGTTGCTTGTACACCAGATGAAATTGACGGCAAACCATTAGGTCGTACAATTTGTGGTGAAAAAATCGTCTTTTATCGTGGTCCGGATAATAAGGTTGCTGCTGTCGAAGACTTTTGCCCGCATCGCGGCGCACCTTTGTCATTGGGATTTTTACGTGACGGTGCTTTGGTGTGTGGCTATCATGGACTGGAGATGGGCTGTGACGGCAAAGTTATTAGTATGCCCGGTCAGCGCGTACGCGGATTTCCGTGTATCCGGAGTTATGCTGTTGAAGAGCGTTATGGTTTTATCTGGATTTGGCCAGGGGAAGCAGCTGAGGCAGACCCCGCACTGATTCACCATCTCGAATGGGCAGATCATCCTGAATGGGCCTATGGAGGTGGTCTCTACCATATCAATTGCGAATATCGCCTGATGATCGATAATCTGATGGATCTCACGCATGAGACATATGTTCATGCATCAAGTATCGGTCAGAAAGAAATCGATGAAGCACCTGTGACCACAAAAATAGATGGTGAGGTAGTTGTTACCAGTCGCTTTATGGAAGCTATTATCGCTCCGCCATTTTGGCGTGCTGCATTACGTAGTAACCATCTGCCAGATGATGTGCCAGTAGATCGTTGGCAGATTTGCCGATTTACTCCTCCGAGTCATGTGATGATTGAAGTGGGTGTGGCTATCGCAGGTAAAGGTGGTTATGACGCTGATCCACAATATAAAGCATCTAGTATTGTGGTTGATTTTATTACACCGGAAACAGAAACCAGCCATTGGTATTTCTGGGGAATGGCACGTCATTTTCAGGCAGACGATGAAGAATTGACTGCAACTATTCGGGAAGGGCAAGGAAAGATTTTTAGTGAAGATCGCTCTATGCTCGAAATGCAACAAGCCAATATTTCTCAGTATCCTGAACGTAAATTATTGATGTTAAACATTGATTCTGGCGGCGTTCAGTCTAGACGTTTATTAGAAAAATTAATCACGCAGGAAATGCAAAAAGTAGTCTGATCATTTGTACATGCAGTATGTGTAAATACATCTCCTATTCTGTTGTTTTTTCTATTTAGTGATCAGAAATTATGAGCCAGTACCAAGTTAAAGTCGCAAAAAAATTTCGTGAAGCTGAAGATATCGTAAGCTTTGAACTGATCAATGTTAGTGGTGAGGCCCTCCCATCTTTTACAGCTGGATCACACATTGATGTACATATTGGCAATGGATTAATTCGTCAATATTCATTATGTAATGCGCCCAATGAAACGTACCGCTATGTTATCGGTGTATTACGTGACCCTCAGTCACGTGGCGGATCGATTGCCATGCATGACAGTATCCAGATCGGTGATGTGATAACAATTAGTGCACCTAAAAATCATTTTCCTTTGCTAGCTTCAGATAATGTACTGTTGCTGGCTGGTGGAATCGGTGTTACGCCTATTTTATGTATGGCTGAACATCTTGCCAAAGATAATGGTACGTTCGAAATGCATTATTGCTCACGTTCATCCGAAAGAACGGCTTTTAGAGACAGAATAGCTGAATCTTCTTTTGCAAAATCAATTCATTACCATTTTGATGATGGTGATGTACAACAAAAACTCGATTTAGCTAGATTATTGTCAGACACACATATAGACACCCATATTTATGTGTGTGGTCCTAGTGGCTTTATTGACTATGTTGCTAAAACTGCAAAAGACTCTGGCTGGCAAGATGCCAATATTCATATGGAGTATTTTGCAGCTGCAAAAATTGATGTATCGGGAGATGGTGTATTTGATGTCAAGCTCGCCAGTAGCGGAAAAATAATTCGGGTCGCATCAGATAAAAGTATTGTTCAGGCACTTTTCGATGCGGGTATTGACGTACAGATTTCTTGCGGGGAAGGGATATGTGGTACATGCTTAACCCGTGTTTTGGAGGGGATACCAGAACACCGCGACTTGTATCTGACAGATGAGGAAAAGGAAGCGAACGACCAATTGACACCTTGCTGCTCTAGGTCGAAAAGCCCAATGTTGGTGTTGGATCTGTAAGTATGCGCAGAGAGCCTACAGGCTATTTAATAACTAAAAAAGAGAGACAATGATGACCAAACACGTAAATGATACTCGCCGCAAGGTATTAATGGGAAGTGTTGCGACATTAACGACCGGATTATTTCCTGCAGTAGCATTTGCAGCTGATTCGTTAAAAGTCGGTTTGATTGTACCGATGTCGGGACCATTTGCATCAACCGGTGTACAAATCGAAGGTGCTGTCAAACTGTATCAACAAAAGTATGGCAATACGGTTGCAGGCAGAAAAATTGAAATTATTTTGAAAGATGATGGTGGTTTGGCGCCGGATGTGACTAAACGTTTGGCACAAGAACTCGTATCTCGTGACAAGGTCGATGTGTTAGCCGGATTTGGTCTGACACCATTGGCATTTGCAACAGCACCTGTTGCAACACAAGCTAAAGTGCCAATGATTGTCATGGCCGCAGCTACTTCGGTGATTCCGCAGCGCTCTCCATATATCGTACGCACAGGATTTACGTTGGCCCAGGTTACAGCACCAATGGCAGAATGGGCAAAAAACAACAAGATCAAGAGTGTGATTACGTTTGTCAGTGATTATGGCCCAGGTCTTGATGCAGAAAAAGTTTTTGTCAAACGCTTTACGGAAAGCGGTGGTAAGGTACTTGAGACGTTACGCACCCCATTGAGAAATCCGGATTATGCACCGTTCCTGCAGCGCGTCAAAGATGCAAAACCCGAAGCTCTATTTGTATTTGTACCATCCGGTGAAGGTGCTGCCGTATTGAAACAGTTCACCGAGCGTGGTTTGGCTGATGCAGGTATTCGTCTGATTTGTACAGGGGATGTTTTAGATGACGATCTGATGGCAAGTATAGGTACTGCTGCGACAGGTGTCATAAGTAGCCATCATTATTCTGCCGCACATCCATCACCGGAAAATAAAGAATATGTCAGCGCATTTAGTAAATTAAATAAAGGTCTACGCCCGAACTTCCATTCGGTAGGTGCATATGATGGTATGCATTTGCTGTATGAAGCATTGAAAAAAACCAAAGGGGAAAGCAATGGTGATAAGCTTTTGGCAGCAATGAAAGGGTTGAACTGGACTAGTGTACGTGGTCCAATCTCGATTGATCCTGAAACTCGCGATATCATCCAGAATGTCTATATCCGTAAAGCGGAAATGGTTAATGGTGGAATGTATAACATCGAATTTGATACAGTAGAAAACTTTAAAGATCCTGGCGTTTGAGATTTGTACTTATCCACTATTACATAGGCCTGACAGTCATTGTCAGGCCATTTTTTTTGCGTATATGGGGTTTACAAAGTGGTTATAAATGTCGTGATAATGTTGGCAAAATCTTCAGGCGCTTCAATCACACTGAGATGCGAGGCATTTTTCATAATATATAACGTCGCATTTGGAATGGTATTGCTTAATATTTCCGACATCGCAAGGGGCGTGCCCTGATCTAGTTCACCTGCGATTACTAATGTTGTTTGACCAATATTTTTTAGTCGTGCGGTACTATTGAAGGTGCCGACTGCATGACAGCATCCGATATAGCCATCTATGTCGGTTGTTACCAAACGATGACGAAATTGTGA
>JAATFN010000100.1 GCA_015655165.1 Betaproteobacteria bacterium
CTGCCACCGATCTATTTTGCGCATGAACGCGAGGTGATCCAACGCAATGGTCTGCTTGTACCATTAACAGAATTAACGCCACCAAAAGCGGGCGAATCCGTTCTAAAACGCATTGTCCGTTTCAGAACTGTGGGAGATATTTCCTGCACATGTCCTGTTGCATCCGATGCGGCAACAGTTGCAGAAATCATTGCGGAAACCGCAATCACACAAATTACAGAACGTGGTGCTACACGGATGGATGACCAGACTTCTGAAGCATCAATGGAAAAACGTAAAAAAGAAGGATACTTTTAATGAGCGCGATTACATTGCCTGCGACACAGGCAGCACCATTGCCGGATAGTAGCAGTGAGCGTGGTCTCCTGCGATTTATCACGGCAGGATCGGTTGATGATGGTAAAAGTACATTAATTGGACGTTTACTCTTTGACAGCAAAGGTATTTTTGCAGACCAGTTAGATGCGATCTCGCGCGCCAAACACAAACGCACTGTCGGTGACACAATCGACTTGTCATTATTGACCGACGGCTTGGAAGCGGAGCGCGAACAAGGCATTACCATTGATGTGGCCTACCGTTATTTTGCAACACCTAAGCGTAAATTTATCATTGCCGATACGCCAGGTCACGAACAATATACGCGCAATATGGTCACCGGTGCATCCACCGCAGATGCCGTCATTATTTTGATTGATGTATCCAAAGTCGCATTCCATAACGATGGTACCGTCGAATTACTGACCCAGACCAAACGCCACTCGACTATTGCCCATTTGCTTAACATCGAGCATGTCATTGTTGCTGTCAATAAAATGGATCTGGTCAATTATGATGAAGATGTGTACAACAAAATCGTTGCGACCTACCAGGCATTCGCCAAACAGTTGGGATTGACCGATATACACGCGATTCCCTTGTCTGCATTGGTCGGCGACAATGTCGTTAATAAAGGTGACAACTTACCCTGGTATACCGGAGCAACACTGATCTCCTTACTGGAATCTTTATCTGTGAACGACAATGCAGCCAATACACCATTTCGTTTCCCCGTACAATTAGTTGCCCGTCACAACGGTCACGAAGCCAATGATTTCAGAGGCTATATGGGACGTATTGAAGCTGGTGCGGTCAGAAAAGGCGACAAAATCACTGTACAACCCTCCGGCCAGACAGGTACAGTCAAAGATATCCAGACGCTGGATGGCTCACTGGAGCGCGCTGCCGCAGGCCAGTCTGTTACCATTTTACTCAACGAATACCTGGACATTTCGCGCGGGGACACCTTGTCGCTCACAGGTCAGGAAGCAACACTATTAAAAACAGTGCATGCAGATCTGTGCTGGCTTAGTGAAGAAGCATTAAATCCAGGTCGTCGCTACTGGCTAAAACATACAACAAAACAAGTTGCCGCCAAGGTATCGAGTATTGAATCATTACTCGATATCAACACGCAGGAACGTCGCCCAGCCGATTCTTTAAGGTTAAATGACATAGCGCGGGTTACCATTAATGTCCAGCAACCAATTGCAGTTGATGCGTATAATGTGAGCCGTACTACCGGCGCATTTATTTTAATTGATGAAGTGACCCATCAAACAGTTGCAGCCGGCATGATTCATCTGGATTAATGATTATTTGCCTCGCATGCCCACTGAAGCTACCCTACCTGCCCATGCACCTGTTATTGGTAAAGTCTATCTGATCGGGGCAGGTCCGGGTGCTGCGGACTTGATTACGGTACGTGGTGCCCGTTTGCTGGCGCTAGCCGATGTCGTGTTGTATGACGCATTAGTCACGAACGAAATGCTTGCCTATTGTGCACAAGCAACGTTGATTTATGTCGGCAAACGTAGTGGACAACGTTCAACAGCCCAACACAGCATCAATGAGCAGCTAGTAGCATGTGCACATCAATATGGCACTGTTGTACGTTTAAAAGGGGGGGACCCGATGCTCTTCGGGCGTGCCGACGAAGAATTACGCGCATTGGAAGCACACCAGATTCCCTACGAAATCGTTCCCGGTATCACAGCGGCCTTAGCCGCCGCTGCTGCCACCAAA
>JAATFN010000113.1 GCA_015655165.1 Betaproteobacteria bacterium
CTGCCTGAGAGCCCCGCTAAAACCGGTAATACCAGCAGTAACGTTGCCACCATCAGATCTTGGACAGTAAGCCAGCCAATCGTAATGCGACCACGCTCAGTCTCTGTCAGACGATGTGCGTTTAACGCTGCCAACAAGACAATCACGCTTGCTGTAGACATCGCCAACCCGATTAACAGCCCTTGCCCGACAGACCACGTTTGCCACAACCCGACACACACACCCAAAGCAACGATGACAATGCATTGCACAATCGCCCCGGGAATCGCAATGTGTTTGACTGACCTCAAACCTGCAACTGAAAAATGCAATCCAGTGCCAAACATCAACATCACCAGTCCGACGTCATATATCTGTGTGGCAAGATTGCTGTTGACATGCCCATCGAAAATATAAGCACCCGTCACCATACCGGCTGCAATAAAACCCACCAAGAGTGGTAAGCGCAACCGATGCGCCAGTACACCAAACACAAACGCCAACACAATCGCAGCGACTATCGTCGTCAATATCGGGCTATAGGCAGTCATGTTGTAAAGATGCTCCCTTGCGATGAAAAAAACCCTGCTGTTAGCGCAGGGTTTGTTGATTAACCGGCATGGTTTTGTAAAGCGGCAATGCGTGATTCAAGCGGTGGATGACTGGAGAATAACTCTGACCAGGAAGATGGCGTGTCGGAAATACCTGCCGCCTTCAAACCTTCAGGCAACGGTTCAACAGCCGTACCTCCCAAGCGACGTAATGCATTGATCATAGGCTGACGTGCCCCCATCAGATTTGCAGCGCCCGCATCGGCACGGTATTCACGGTGACGGGAGAAATACATCACGATGATGCTTGCCAGTAAACCGAAAACCAACTGGCAGACCACGACTGTTACGGTGTAACCGATACCATAACCGGAAGACTCCTGATCGTTTTTACGCATGGCCGAATCAACAAAGTGACCGACAATACGCGAAAGGAACATCACGAAGGTATTGACCACGCCCTGAATCAGCGTCAATGTCACCATGTCGCCATTGGCAATGTGGGAAATTTCATGCGCCAGCACTGCCTCAACTTCTTCTTTGGTCATGCTTTGCAGCAATCCGGTCGATACAGCAACCAGGGAATTGTTTTTAGTGGCACCGGTTGCAAAGGCATTCGGTGCACCATCATAGACCGCCACTTCAGGCATCGTTAATTGTGCACGTGTTGCCAAACGTTGCACCGTATCGACCAGCCACATTTCTGTCGAATTCTGTGGTTGTGTAATGACGCGTGCACCTGTGGACATTTTGGCCATGCTTTTTGACATCCACAAAGAGATGAATGAGCCACCAAAACCGAACAAGGCACAAAACATCAACAACTTGCTGAATTCAAGGCCGTTTGCCGAAACAAATCTATCCAACCCCAAAAGACTTGCGGTAATACTCAATACAAAGACCACCGCCAGGTTAGTCAGTAAAAATAACGCAATACGTTTCATGTGTAGTCCTAATATAAACAAGATGATTGCCGTAAGGGTAGCAACCTGTCATAAATGCAATATGGTGATGACTGGACAAATTTCCAGTCCGGCTTTCAAGTTAAATATCTACCTGGATCAGGTGGTATCTGATACTAACCCGCACGCGGGGGACGGAAAACGTCTACCGGTACGACATAGAATGTAAACGACAGCATTAACGGGCGCACAAATGCCAATTGTGTCATGTGATATGTTGTGGCAATACTGGGCACTGGTGCCTCGTCGAGATCCCCTTGTACAACAAAACCTTGCAGATCCTCGACATTGTTTTGCCACTGCGGCATGTCCCCAGTCTGCCCGGTTTGCTGCTGCACGTCGGCGGAAATGCGTCTATTTTCCTGCAGGGTCTGGGTAGAACCATGTTGTTGCACAGCGTCAAGGCTTCCTGCCAAAACTTGCACAGAAAAACTCATTACCCATAGTAGCAACACCAGAAAACGCATTCGATCAATCCAGATCAACCCGATCTGCCAATTATATACGCACACACCCTGGATGGATGCCTTACCCCGGCATTTTTATGTATGGGCCCGGGCAAAAAGTTACCCACAGATTATGTGGTCAAGTCTGTGGATAAGCTGCCAACATGATATATAACACCTTGTTTCATCTAGGTTTATTGATACTGACCATATCAGGGCATGTCTGTCTGTCGACAGCTATTTGAGCAAGACCTTACGGATGACCGCCGACAGCTCTGTCGCGGAAAATTTCCCCACATAACCGTCTGCCCCTACACTTTTTGTATGCGCCTCGTTCTCGGTACCTGACAATGACGAGTGAACCACAACA
>JAATFN010000041.1 GCA_015655165.1 Betaproteobacteria bacterium
AGCAAAACCGAGTATCACGGTAAAGTCGTTGGTTTAGGCATTGGTACAGGTGCCGCTTTTGCCCTGTTGCCAGCACAAAATGCAACAGGTAACTGGATCAAAGTTGTCCAACGTGTACCCGTACGTATTGCGCTGGATGCAAAAGAACTGACAGACAAACCGTTACGTGTCGGTTTGTCGATGGATGTCGAAATTGACATCCGCAATCAGGATGGCCCTGTACTGGCAAGCACACCCAGAAGCAATGCAGAAAACCAGACCCAAGTGTATGACAAGCACATCCTAGATGCTGATGCCGACATTGAACGTATTATTACAGCCAATGCAGGTACTGGTTACAAACCATCTGTCGTTGCTACTGCAACACCTGATACAACCACTGTACATTAATTATGTCTTCACCAGCCCCCCTGTATCCGCCATTGGATGGCCGTGCGCGTGCCCTAGGTACACTAGCCTTGTCGGCTGCCGTTTTTATGAATGTGCTGGATACGTCGATTGCCAACGTATCACTACCGGCAATCTCAGGTGACTTGGGTGTTAGTACAACACAAGGCACCTGGGTCATTACCAGTTTTGCAGTGGCCAATGCGATTTCTGTGCCATTGACAGGCTGGCTATCCCAGCGATTCGGTCAAGTACGCCTATTCGTCATGAGTGTGGCACTCTTTGTGCTTACATCATGGTTATGTGGTTTGGCAACGAACATGCCGCTATTGATCGGATTCCGTATTTTTCAAGGATTTGTCGCAGGTCCGATGATTCCTTTATCCCAGGCTTTACTGCTATCTAGTTATCCAAGAGCACTAGCAGGTCTTGCCATGGCCATGTGGTCGATGACCACCTTGATTGCACCGGTAATGGGGCCGCTCTTGGGCGGCTGGATTACCGACAACATGACTTGGCCATGGATTTTTTACATCAATCAGCCAATCGGTATATTGTCGGTCTTTATTACCTGGAGTATTTTTAAAAACAGGGAATCTCCACGCCGTCAATTACCGATCGACGCGATCGGTTTATCTTTACTTGTTATCTGGGTTTCTGCGATGCAGATTATGTTGGATATCGGTAAAGAACATGACTGGTTCGAGTCGCCGCTTGTCATCGGCTGTGCAGTAGTTGCAATTGTGGGTTTAGCTTTTTTCCTGATTTGGGAATTAACCGACAAGCATCCTGTCGTGGACCTCACTTTATTTCGTATCAGGAATTTCTGGGCAGGTACACTCTCAATTTCAGTAGGTTACGGTCTGTTTTTCGGCAATGTGGTATTGCTCCCCTTATGGTTACAACAATACATGGGATATACCGCAACACAAGCAGGGATGGCAATGGCACCGGTCGGATTACTCGCATTGGTCGTATCACCCTTCGTCGGTAAAACCATCGGTAATGTCGACCCCCGTAAATATGCTACGTTTGCATTTCTGGTATTTGCACTGGTGTTATGGATGCGTTCTCTCTTTAATACACAAGCCGATTTCGGTACCATAATGATACCGACGCTCATTCAAGGTATTGCGATGGCATTTTTCTTTATACCGTTAATGACTTTAACACTCACTGGCATACCACCTGAACGTATTCCTGCTGCATCTGGGCTATCGAATTTTGTGCGTATTACAGCTGGTGCGGTGGGAACATCTTTATCAACAACCTTCTGGGAGCGACGTGCAACATTACACCATGTGCAATTAACAGAAGCGTTGCATAGTGGCAATAATGCATTTAACAATACCCTGCAAGGATTGCAAGCCAATGGCTTTTCGCATGAACAGGCATTGGCGCAGGTTGAAAAGCTCTTAAGCCAACAAGCGTTCATGCTTGCAGCAAACGATATATTTTATGCGTCGGGTATACTGTTTTTAATGCTAATTCCTTTAGTCTGGCTAGCCAGCCCTCCTAAAACAAACAGTTTAGGCACATCCGATGCTGCTGCCGGTGCCCACTAAATAAACATTGCACAGCAATGCCCCGGCTACGTCGGGGCATTTTTGTATCTAAAAACCGTTAATGGATTCTGATGTAAGATCAACTTCTCGACCACAGTAAAGCACATCATCTTATGCCACACTTAACAGTTGAATATACAAACAACCTAGGCATGACAACACCTGCTGCCATGCTGATCTCCTTAAATCAAGCCTTAGTGGGTACGGGACACTTTAAAGAAGCCGATATGAAAAGCCGTGCCTACGAAGTCGCGCAATTTGCCGTTGGAACAGCAACAGCAAACCGTGGCTTTTTCCATGCGACACTCGCCATATTAAATGGCAGGGATACTGCCACCCGACATGCTATCAGTCATGCGCTGGCCACGCAGATAGACAGCCTGCTACCAATACGAAGTGGCCTGCATATCCAAGTGACAGTCGAACTTGTAGAAATGCAGAGCGAAACCTATACCAAAATTGTCATCAATGCGTAATGCCTACGACAGTGATGTGATGCAAGTGCCCTCCAAGACAATTATCAAGGACCTTGTTATGTGTATATATCTATACACCGGCGTATGCATTGTGTCTGCTTCTGCTATGATATTTTCTTGATTGCTTCACTTTGCAACTCTACTTGTCGATGATTTTTCCATGACTTCCCGCGCCCTTGCGTTTTACCGTACGCTCATCAGAATATGGGCAGTTGTCATCACACTGATGGTTGTAACACTGTCATCAGCGGCAACCGCTGAGAACATCAGTTTTGCCAGTTACCAGCAACAAACAACGGCATGGATCAAACAAAACCGTGTGTTTCAAACTGACGAGCCGGATAATGAATTACAGTGGAACGGCCCCGCAGAATGGCGTCCGGCCACACCAACGTCAAAAGGTATCATTCTGGTTCACGGGCTGGGCGACTCGCCATGGTCACTTGTCGATATCGGTAAGCGGCTCGCCGAACAGGGCTTTTTGGTGCGCACGATTTTGTTACGTGGCCATGGCACCAAACCGGCTGATCTGATACAGGCCGATATTGACGAGTGGCGTCAAACGCTGGCACAACAAGTCGATATCCTCCAGAAAGAAGTTGCGCATATCTATCTAGGCGGATTTTCAACCGGTGCGAATCTGGTCACAAGCTATGCGATCGACCATCCCGCCATTCGAGGTCTGGTACTGTACTCCCCTGCTTTCCAGACAAGCCAGCCATCGGCCTGGATACTGCCTTTTATCACCTGGTTCAAACCCTGGCTGCGAAAACCCATTGATGGCTTGCCACAACAAACACCTGTACGTTATCTGAACACACCCACAAATGGTTTTTTGCAGTTTTACCGCAGTAGTAAAGAAGTGCAGCAGAAATTAAATCAATCCGGTTTTGATCGACCGGCATTGCTGGTCTTAACAGAACATGACTCCGTCGTCGATGTTCGTTCTGTATTAACCAGCTTTACCCAACATTTTTCACATCCACAAAGTCGTATGATCTGGTACGGTACAGCCCCCCATCAAGATGCAACCGATGATCGTATTCTGGTTGAAACAGACTATTTGCCTGAAGAACGGATCAGCCAGTTTTCCCATATGGGAATCTTGTTTTCTCCGGACAATATCCTGTATGGCAGAACAGGTAAAGAGCGTTTTTGTAGAAATGGCCAGACACAAGACATCTATGTACAATGCTTGATCGCGCCAAACGAAGGTATCTGGTATTCGGACTGGGGATATCAGGAAGAAAACAGAATTCACGCCAGACTGACCTTCAATCCCTATTTTGATTGGCAATCCGGTGTCATGCAAGAAGTACTCTCGGCTGGCGAATAAGGATGTCTAGACTGTCGCCCATTCAAGACAATATGTGACAGGTAGTCTGATTAGACATGACACATCACAAACAAAAGGCTTGTATGTCCAATGTACCCAACAAACAACCTGTTTTTTCCTGGTGCCAGGATAGCGCGCTGGAAAAAGATATCGTCGCATTGTTCACCGAAAATGTAGATAGTCGCTATATTTCGCACTCCGAATTGCAATATGGTCGTGCCGATACAACCAATACATGGAGTGCAACCTTGGCCGATACAATCCGCGAAGATGTTGCCAATGCATTAAATCCATCAGCCGGGACTGCCCATCTAAAGCTGGCAATTGCCACCGTTGACGAGCTATTAGCTGCCATCGCATTCGTGTCGATCGATACATTGCACACCAGCTTATCTCCTTTCGCGACCCTTGATGATATGGTCGTCAGCCCATCATCAAGGGGATATGGTCTGGGCAAACAAATGCTTGACTGGTTATCGTCGGAATTACACCTACAGGGTATTAAACGCTTGTTTCTCGAGTCAGGCATAGAGAACCATCATGCCCATCGCTTTTTCCACAAACAGGGTTTTAACGACACTTCTATTGTGATGATGAAAGAACTCGACTAACAATCCGCATCAGTAAGGATATTTCTTGAGCATGTCTGGCTAGGCCAATAGCAGACATGGGAGTACATATTGCGACTATACTGGTCTAGTCAGTGCTGTACCTCGCCCGGATACATATCCGGAAATTAGTCGCAATAATACCAAGAAAAATATATGAAAAAGATAAGCACAATGATATTGCTGAGCCTGTTGTTGTCTAGCACGCTGGCACAAGCCCATTCCGGGAGAACCAACAAACAGGGATGCCATAACGACACAAAAAATGGCACTTATCACTGTCACTAAAGAGTAGGCAACACGGCTATGTATTAGCCCGTATTTTCAATAAAAAGGCCACATGCAATGCATGTGGCCTTTTTGTATGACGAAGTAGTAGTTAACTAAAATTACTTCGCATCAGGTAATGTATAAGCAATGATGTAGTCACCACGATCCGGAGCGGTTCTGCCACCACCTGCTGTCACGACAACATATTGCTTCTTCGTTGTTGGCGAAGTGAATACCAGTGGTGTAGATTGTGCGCCAACCG
>JAATFN010000213.1 GCA_015655165.1 Betaproteobacteria bacterium
AAAGATACAGAAAGCGGTCTGACCGATCTGCAGCAACGCACCCATGCCTGGTTGCAGTCTTTACTGGACATCCAGCAACAAACGGGCGACTCGGTCGAGTTTCTGGAAAACGTCAAAGTCGACCTTTTCCCCGACTCAGTCTATGTCTTTACCCCGAAGTCGAAGATTATTGCTTTACCACGGGGCGCCACCGCACTGGATTTTGCGTACAACATCCATACCGATATTGGAGACCAGACCACCTCGGCGATTGTCAATAACGAAGCAGTACCATTGCGTACAGAATTACACAATGGCGACATTATCGAAATTATTACGTCGACAGCATCACGTCCGACACCGATCTGGCTCAATTATGTACGTACCGGCAAGGCACGTTCAGCGATCCGTCATCGCTTGCGTACTGTTAGTGCCGATGAATCGTTGGCACTGGGCAAATATTTGCTTGTGAACGAACTCGCGTCAGTCGGTCTTGAAACTTTGCCGCCAGAGGCCATTATCGAGCGTTTGTTAAACGAATCCAATGCAAAAACAATGGACGAGCTATATATCGATATCGGCATCGGTAAACGCATGGCGCCTTTGGTTGCCCGTCATATCATCAGTTTGGTCGATAACAGCTCTGTCGAGATACCACGTACCTACATCAGTACTGCATTGGCGACAACCAAACCGGAGCCTGTCTACATTACCGGTAATGAAGGTGCTTCTGTACAGTTAGCTTCGTGCTGCCAACCGATCCCTGGCGACAGGGTCCGCGGTTATCTGAAGCATGGACAAAATCTGGTGGTTCATCTTGAAGATTGTGAAACAGCCAAACGCTTGCAAGAGAAAGAACCGGAACGCTGGATCGATGTAAAATGGAAATACGATCCGTCACGTCGTTTTGACTGCCGCATCACCATTCTCATTCACAATCAACGTGGTACGTTAGCACGTATTGCAGCACAAATCGGCGAAGCGGATGCCAATATCTTATCGGTATTGATGGATGATGATGGCGACCAACTCATCAAATATCTGCGTTTTACCATTCAGGTATCCGACCGTGTCCACTTGGCGCGTGTCATGCGCAATATCCGTACTATCAGTAGTGTTGCACGTATCCTTCGCGAACGTAACTCCGGTAGGAACGACCTCTAAATTGGCCCACAGGTTGCCGTATAACCTTGATTGGACCTTTGCTCCTTGTGCTTTATGTCTTTTTTAAGTGCCACCTCATCGGGATGGCGCAGGATAGGTTACATCCAGAATCGTTAATGTCTCAAGCCCTGCCGGTGTATGCAATACCACCTCGTCACCTGCACGCGCTTTAGTCAATGCACGTGCTACAGGTGAAATCCAGCTCACTTTACCATTCAAGGGATCCAACTCGTCAATACCGACAATGGTAATGGTTGTTTCTTCTGCACGTTGGTTCTCATAAGTGACTGTCGCCCCGAAAAAGATCTGGTCATTGCCATAGTGGACGCTCGGGTCAACCACTTCTGCCTTATCAAGCCGCTTGGTTAAAAAACGGATGCGCCGGTCAATCTCACGCAAACGACGTTTACCGTAAATATAGTCACCATTCTCCGAGCGATCTCCATTGGAAGCCGCCCACGATACAATACGCACGACTTCGGGTCGATCAACATCAATGAGATGCAGCAATTCTTCTTTTATGCGGGCATGACCTGCCGGCGTGATGTAGTTTTTTGTGCCAGCGGGTATCTCCGGCAAACCAAACTCCTGATCATCGTCATCATCCCCATCCGGCTCTTTTACAAATGCTTTATTCATCGCGACATCATATCCCTGTGTTAAAGTCATTGCCAATGACGTTGTTTTATCCTGACCGCTCTGTATATTGCGGCACATTGCAAAAAGGCAATACAATCGATATCCGGTTCCAACCCATCATCGTACACCATGTCATCACACCTACCCAATTATAGAATTGGCTTGGCAGCCAACCGCGCGCATCAGGATGTAACAGACTCCGCACTGGCGCAATTATTCAATGGCTCGCGCGCGCATATTGAGCACTTGCAACCCGAATTAATTGTTGTAGGGCGCACCCTGGATGCCATGGTACAGCTGGATTTACTCCCTGGCTATGAACGTATCGAACGGTTCCCGTATGGCCGTCATGGTGGTCTGATGAAGCTGGTCTCGCGTGTGGTTGATACAGATCCCCACCGTAAACTCGATGCGGTGATTTATCTGATCGACCCTGTCGACCCTTCTTCCACATTCCCCGAAGCGATAGCATTAAAACGCCAGTGTGTCATTCACGGCAAACCCTTCTTGTCGACCTTGGCAGGTGCACGCGAATGGCTCGAACTGGAAAACATCGCCAACGGTGCGGCACATGATCCGATGTTTAATGCCATGTTTGCATTAGACAGCCAGGGTATTGCCTTGATTGCCCACGATGCAAAAAAAGCACGCATGATCGAATTGGCTGAACGTCACTTTGATGTGCTGGACCGCTTTGCGTTTCGTTGTGCAACAGGCACCACAGGCGGTTTATTAAACGAACTGGCAGTTAAAATCAAAGGCGAAAGCGGCCGCAATTGGGTCAAACCGTATTTAAGCGGGCCCTTAGGCGGAGATGCCCAAATTGCCGAATTGATTCTGGAGCGCCAATGCCAGCGTGTGTTATTTTTAGAAGATCCACACGTCGCACGCCAACATGAAGCCGACATCCAGTTACTGGAGCGTGCCGCACGTACGGTCACCGACTTTGCATCGTGTATGAGTGACGAACAATGGGGAGACCGCTGGCTATCACAATTAAAATGGCGCCACGACCTGACACTGGCAGACAATAAGCAGCAGTAAACCAGGCACACGCATCACATCGCTGTCTTTTATCACACCTGTTAATGCGATAGATGGGGTTGTCCGGCGACTTCCTCATCAACTTCGTTTTGCAACAATCCCATATTGACCGAAATAGTGTTACTCCAGAGAAATGCTTCGCGCTCGATCTCGAAGAACGCGTCAGCGGAAAGCTGCAATGTGAATAATGCATCGACAATATGCGTGCGCATTTCCTCAGGCTTCTCTGTGTATTCAACAAGCTTTAACCATTGTCCGTAAAATCCGCTGCGGTACTGTAATGCGGCCTGAATCTCTTCACTGACATGGATTTGCTTTAACACAGCGTCCATATCCATACCAAAAAGCGTATCAACCAAGGACATGATGCCCACAGTAAACGCCTCTTCAGCTATTTTTGGGCGGCCTTTGGCCAAACGTTCGGCGAGCAACTCCAGCATTTTTCCCCGGGTAGCAGCCAAAATCAATAATGGCGACAGTTGTTCACCTGACGCCAGGTCAATATTGTTAAACAGCAGTACTTGCAACCAGCGTCGTAATTGCCGATGACCCAGTACCAGTAAGGCTTTACCTAGAGAATTTATCTTTGCAGACGCACCATTGATCGGTGTATTGACAAGCTTTAACAACGTCGTACTCAATGCAGCGTCTGTTTTGATATAACGCACAATGTCATGATTATCGGCATTACGAACAAGCATCATTAACAGGTTCATGATGACATTTTTAGAAGCAGACAGCTTCTTGCCATGCAAAATAACCGGCGTGGCAAAATAGTATCCCTGAAAATAATCAAAACCACACAGCAGGCAATCATTAAATTGCTCGATCGTTTCGACTTTTTCTGCAAGAATAATTTTTTGGGTTTTTTTGAAATGCACTGACATGTGCTGCAGTTCATCGATGCTTTGCAACGAAACATCTACCTTGACGATGCTGACAAACGGCAAGAGTTTTTCAATATCCGGCGAAATCGCGACAACATCATCTAGTGCAAAGATATAGCCTTCTTTACCCAATGCTGCTACACGACTGAGCAAGGCAGGCGTGACTTCGACCGTTTCCAAAATCTCCAGCACAACCTGATCGCTGGGCAGCACATGGATGAAGTCACTCATCAACACATTGATATCGACGTTGATAAAGCCACGTAAACCACCAATTACATTGGCCAGACCAATTTCCGCCGCATGTGCGATTACCGCTGTTGTCGCAGATAGATCATTGGTGATATTGGCCTGATTTGCTGCTGTACTTCGAAACAGCAACTCATAACCGACTAGCGTTTGTTCACGATTTAAAATTGGCTGGCGTGCCAAAAAGAATTCTTGCGTCGGGAGGAAATCTGCCCCCATCCCGCCATGTATCCGCATGTATGTCATAGGTAACGGACAACATTGGCGATGCGAGACCAGCCATCATCAAACACAAAGCGATTATATATATAATTCTTCATGACTCTGCTCATCGTGTGATTACTTTACTACAGCCCACCACTTTCCAGCTCGAACGCAGCACCAGCATCCTCAGCGAGGAGATCCACCAAGTAAGGCATCATTTTTTTCAAATCAGCTTCCAGCGTCCAGGGCGGATTCAAAATAAACATACCACTACTGGATAAACCAAAACCGTCCGGTGAAGGTGTGCTAATGGACAAGCTTACATTTAACCATGATTTTGCACCCAGATTTTTTAATTTTTCCGGGAGCTGTTTGGAACCGATACGCTGCAAAATCGGATACCAGACAGCATAAGTCCCTGTCGGAAAGCGCTTGATTGCATCTTTGACTGTCTCGACAACATATTGATAGTCTTTTTTATCTTCATATGGCGGGTCAATTAAGACTAGCGCACGACGTGAAGGTGGCGGCAACAAGGCTTTCAAGCCTTGGAAACCGTCACCACGCTGCACTAGAACACGCGTACCGCGCACAGTTGGGCGCTGCCCTTGCTCGCGTGCATGGGCAGCCAGTTTACGGAAATTTTCGTCGAGAATTTTGACTTCCGCCGGATGCAATTCGAATAGTCGCAAGCGATCTTGCTCACGGGAAATTTTTTCCGCGCAGTAAGGAGACCCCGGGTAGTAGCGTAACTTGCCGCTCGGATTCATATCTTTGATCAACTTGACATAATCGGCCAAGGGCGCCGGCAGATCTGTTTTACCCCACAGTTTGGCAATGCCGGTTTCATACTCGGCATTTTTGCTGGCATACCCGCCGTCTAATGCGTATACACCTGCACCAGCATGGGTATCAACCACCATGTAAGGGGTATCCTTCTGGTTCATATAACGCAACAGCATGATCGTCACTGTGTGCTTTAACACATCAGCATGGTTGCCAGCATGGAAGGCATGGCGGTAGCTCAGCATAATTTAACTCTTAACACGACGTATGGACGGAAAATCCGCAAATCAGGACTCTATGGTAAGGCGCCATTTTACAAGGATGTTGTTACAAAAGATATTGGCCAATAACAATATCTCCAGCCTGTTTGACCAAGCAGTAAAACTAAACGCAAAAGCACCCTTTAATCGCCCTGTATGTCCTGTTGTTTTCACCGGAAGAATGCTTGTAGTAGTGCCCTGGAAACGGGACAATAATCTTTGGTCCTGCCCTTATTCCCGCTACCTACAATAGATAACCTGATGCATTACGCACTGGATTTTCGCACTTTCCTGTATAGCCACTACTTCTATACCGGATTAAGAATCGCCAGCGGCGTCATCTTCTCGATCATGTTTGTCATCAATATTGTCGACATGACAACCACGATGACTGTCTTTCTTGGTGCGTTATGTACCAGCATGATGGATCTACCCAGCCCCTTGCGTCACAAATTCAATGAAATGCTTGCGGGCTTATTAATTTGTACTATCGTGATGTTGATCATTTCGCTTGCATCACCCATATTCGTTTTGGTGGCACTATGCATGGTCATCGTGTGTTTCTTTGCCAGCATGATGTTGGTATACGGCAAAAAAACCATGCCCATGCAATTTACGGCGCTTTTGGTCATGACACTGGCCATATCAAACAAGTTGCCTGCAATGCAAGCGTTCATTCATACGGCATTCTTTTTTGGCGGTGGATTGGCCTATTTGCTGTATTCGATGGTGATCTCCGCTTTCCTGCGTAACAGGTTCAAACAACAAATTTTGTCCGAGTCGTTATTCGAGCTTGCCAGTTACCTGAGAATCAAATCCGGTTTTTATGACATCCAGTATGATCTAACCGCACAATTCAATATACTGGTACGTCAGCAAATTCTACTTGCAGACAAACAACAAGCAGCACGAGACTTGATTTTGCGCGATATACAGCCAAAATACGATGGCCGTTTAATTCAAATTCATCTCGCCATGCTGGACTTGTACGAACAAGTCCTATCTACACACGCCGATTACGAATTATTACGTAATCATTTTGGTGACACCGATGTGATGATATTTCTACGCGACCTGGCAAGAAAGACCGCAACCGATTTGGCAGATATTGCCTATGCCATTACCCGCAACCGTTTTTCAACTTCATCGGTCAATTACAAATCAGAGCTGCGCGCAATCGAATTTGAATTAATCAAGTTGCAGCAAGACAGCTGGGGGCGACATATTCCCAATAGCGCCATTACAGTTTTGCATGCAACCTACAATAAAACGCGCGACATGATCGACCTGATCAATCGCTTGCATTTATCAACCCAGGCATCATTGGATTCACCCTCTTCATTTTCTAAAGACAATGTCACACCATTTCTGACACAACAAAAATACAAATTCGCTTTATTGTGGTC
>JAATFN010000328.1 GCA_015655165.1 Betaproteobacteria bacterium
TCAAAACCACCGCCTTGGATCATGAAATTACTGATGACACGATGGAAAATCGTACCATTGTAATGACCGTTTTTAACATAGCGCAGGAAGTTTTCTGCAGACTTGGGGGCGTTGGCTGTGTCGAGTTCGACCACAATGTCGCCTGCCGATGTTTTTAGTAACACTTGCGGCGCAGGTGCGGCTGTCACTATCGTGGCAGTACTCAATAAAACGATGGCGGTCAGGTGTTTGATGAAACGGTTAAACAGTGAATTAAACATCAAGTGGCAGGGCCTTCAAAAATAATTTTCCAGTTGGAACCTTCTTTTTGCCAGTACATGCGCTTGCGCACAGTCGTTTTCTTTTTGGCAGAAGTTTCCATCGTAAGTGTGGTGACAATCATATCTTTCTGTCCGGGATAATGGAACAGGCTCAGATCACGTATTTTAATGTCATTGCCTATTCCGCGATACTGGCGCGAAATCCAGGCCGCACGGTTTTCACCACGATTAGAACGAAATTCCGGTGCATAATGCTCCTGCATTCTGGTTTCGTCACCAGTGGCAACAGTTTGTTGCCACTGGTCGATCAGATTATCAAAGGTCCGGCGTTCTTTTTCAAGATCGTCTTGTTTGACGAATTCTAGATTCTCGCCAATCACAACCACTGTTTTACCGACTTCGGCAGTTGACAGGATGGTGCGTAAGTCTTGATTGGACAACACAATGCATCCGTCAGATGTTAAAGGCGGGCGACTGTATGTGTCAGATGCCGTACCATGCAACCAGATACCGTAACCGTCACGTTTATTATAACGGTCCCAGTCATTCGGGTAGTTGATCGGCAATGCGCCGGGGCCATAAAAATCCGGTAATTTTGGGCCAGGAATACGCTCGTTGACGTAGTAAATCCCGACAGGGGTACGCTGGTCGCCTTGTTTTGTCTTGAACGCCCCGAATTTGCCTTGCGAGATGTAATAGTCGGTCTGGAATTGCAGTTTGCCATCGATATTGTCATAGACATACAGGCGTGAACGCGCCACATCGATGACAAAGACGTTCTTGTATTCGGTACTGATATTTAATACGGCTTTGGGTATGAGTGCCCGATCCGGGCGCGCTTGAATGGACTGAATGCGCGCAGCCGCTTCTGCCATCAGATCCTTGATTTTGTCTTGCGGGCCATTGGTCATCGCACCAAAGGTCGTGACCGGATTGTTATGCATCATCAGTAAATCACCACGTATCAAGTGGCCCAGACGGAACGTCGGGTAGGCAGCGACCAACAGATTTGCTTTGTCCAGTGACGCCTGTAACCTGTTCTCCCGAAGATCCTGATAGATCTGGATCAGGAGTTCTTCAGGATCCGGTTTGCGTAACTCAACCGATGCATTTTTGTTCGGTGGAATGGATGACGAGGAGGCGGTCGCCGACACGACCGTCAACGATGCTAGCAAGGCCAGTATGGTTTTGGCGGTCAGATGTTGCAACGACATGCTTGGCGGGCGTCGTTGCATTATCTTCCGGCAATTTCTTGAACGATTAGCCACTTATTCCCAATTTTTTCTAATGTCAGTGTTTTGCGGCTGGTGACCGTTAGACGATTGGATGTGTACCCTTGACGAAAACGTACAGTCGCTGTGTTTCCGTCTATACGTACAGTCGGTCCATTCACTTTAACTTCAATATGCCCCTTATCTTCGATACGTGCACGACGTTCTGCTGCCCATGCTTTTCTTGTTGCACCGCCAGGCGGTTTGAAATTGTCTGAATAATACCCCAAATAACCTTTAACATTCTGGTCAGTCCACGCTTTTGCCCAGCTGTTGATTGTTGCAAGAATCGCCGTTTCAGCTTGATTGTTACGTTCAGCTTTAGCCGGTTTCTCTTCCGGTTTCGCAACCGGTTTGGTTTCCGGTGCCTTTGCCTCTGGCACTTTAGGCGGTGTTGCAGCGGCAATTTTCACCGATTTTTCAGGTGATTTTATCTCAGGTGTTTTAACCTCAGGTGCTTTGGGTGGTGCCAAAACAGGTTTTTCAACTGGTACCGGGAGGATTTTTATCTCTGCTTGCTTGATTTCAGGTGCTTTGGGTACAGGAGCAATGGCAACCTGGGTTGGTTTTTCGACAGGTGTCGCCTCAGGGCGCCGAACCAATGCATAGTGAGGATTTGTGCCACCTGTCGTATTGCCGTGCAAAGACTGTACCAATACGAGTTTAGGTTGAGGTGCTTTGTTGTTAGGTTCGAGTTGCAATGCTTTATCATAGGCTTGACTCGCCATTTTGGCGTAGACGTCTCCCAGATTTTGCATGGCGGTCGCGTAAATCGGGTTGGTACGGATTGCCAAGTCAAGTGTTGCCCGTGCTTTTTCATACTCGCCACGTGCTGCATATAATACGGCGAGATTGTTGTATGGTTCTGGCAAATCAGGGAAGTCTTCGGTCAGTTTGCTAAATATGGCGATGGCTTCGGCAGATTTATTTTGCTCTGCCAGTATTAATCCTTTGATAAAACGCAGTTGTGCATCGTCTGGGTGCTTCGAGAGCACCACATTGGTCTTTTGTAGTGCTTCAGGATACTGCCCGGTCTGCATCAGTTGCGTGATGTCAGACGTTTCATCAGCATATGCAAGTGAGATGTAGAACACGAAGAGTAAGCAAGATAAAATAGCAGTCTTGCGCAACGAATATCGCGTCTTCCATACAGAGATATGTTGAAAGGCTGGGAGCAAGGTTTTCATCAATGCTATACTCAAGCGAAAAATGTCATTTTATCAAAGAAGTATCCCAAAACTTGTTGTATTCATGTTGTCTCCAATTATAAACGGAGCAGGTAGAGATTTTTTTGATAAAAATGCGTTACGGCAAATTGTTGCCTATCCGGATTGCGGCAAACTCCTGTAAGTACACACTGTTTTTCCATTTATGAGTAATCTTAAAATCTATAACACGTTAGCGCGTGAAAAGCAGACTTTTTCTCCGATTAATCCGGGTAAGGTTGGCCTCTATGTATGTGGTATGACAGTTTATGATTATTGCCATGTCGGGCATGCCCGTGTCATGGTGGTATTCGATATGGTGCAGCGCTGGCTACGTGCATCGGGTTATGCAGTGACGTATGTGCGCAATATTACCGATATCGACGATAAAATTATCGCGCGCGCGCAGCAAAACAAAGAATCGATCAGCCAGTTGACACAGCGTTTCATTGTGGCAATGGACGAGGATGCCGCCGCTTTGGGAGTACAAAAGCCGGATTACCAGCCGCGTGCGACCAATTATGTACCGCAAATGCTTTCCCTGATCGGGCAATTAAATAAAAATGGCCTGGCCTATAAGGCAGTTGATGGGGATGTGAATTATTCAGTGCGTAAATTCCCCGGTTACGGCAAATTGTCCGGTAAATCGTTGGACGATTTGCGTGCAGGTGAACGTGTCGATGTCAATTCCGGTAAGCAGGATCCTTTGGATTTTGTATTATGGAAAGCCGCAAAAGAGAGCGAGCCTGCAGAAGTAAAGTGGGATTCGCCTTGGGGAAAAGGGCGTCCCGGCTGGCATATTGAATGTTCGGCCATGTCTTGTGATTTGCTGGGTGAATGTTTCGATATCCATGGCGGCGGGCAGGATTTGCAGTTCCCGCATCATGAAAACGAAATTGCCCAGTCAGAAGGTGCGCATCGGCATACGTTTGTCAATTACTGGATGCATAACGGTTTTGTACGTGTGGACAATGAAAAAATGTCCAAGTCACTCGGTAATTTCTTTACAATTCGTGATGTATTGAAGAAGTATGATCCCGAAGTCATGCGCTTTTTCATTCTGCGTGCACACTATCGTAGTCCATTGAATTATTCGGATGCCCATTTGGATGATGCACAACAGGCATTAACCCGTCTGTATACAGCATTGAATAATGTGCCCGGTGCATTAGACGAGCCAATTGACAGACAAAGTGTGTATTTCAAGCGTTTTGCCGAGGCAATGGATGACGACTTCAATACGCCGGTGGCGATCGCAGTTTTATTTGATCTGGCCGTAATGGTGAATAAAACTAAATCGAGCACAATGGCTGCGCAATTGAGAGCATTAGGGAGTATTATTGGTCTCCTTGAACGTACCCCGACAGATTACCTGAAAGGGCGTACTGCACAGGTACAGGCTGCAAACGCCTATACCGAAGCACAGATACAAGATAAAATCGCGGCCCGCGCGGCCGCCAAAAAAGCAAAAGACTTTGCCCTGGCTGACAGTATCCGTCGTGAACTGACTGAAGCCGGTATTGTCCTTGAAGATAAACCAGGCGGCCAGACTGAATGGCGAAGAGGTTGATTTTATGAAAAAAATAGCAGTAATCGCAGCACATGATTTACCAGCGTACTGGGAAAATGCCAAGGCAGAGTTAATGGATCGCGACCGCATCATGCGTAAGCTGATCCCCCAATTTGGTGATTTGCAATTAACAGCACGCAACGATGCCTTCACAACGTTGGCGCGTTCTATTATCAGCCAGCAAATTTCGACCGCAGCGGCAGATGCAATCTGGCAACGTTTTTTGGAGACCTGTCCTAAATGTGCGCCGGCACAAGTCTTGCGTGTTGGTGGCGATGCACTGAAAGTGTGTGGCTTATCCAAACGTAAAGCGGAGTATTTGCTGGATTTGGCGACCCACTTCAAGGCTAAAACCGTGCATCCGGACAAATGGATGGATATGGATGATGAAGATGTCATCGCTGAAATGGTGCGTATTCGTGGTATCGGACGCTGGACAGCAGAGATGTTTTTGATATTTAATCTGCTTCGGCCAAATATTTTGCCACTGGATGATCTGGGGTTATTAAAAGGTATCAGTATCAATTATTTTTCCGGGGAACCAGTCTCGCGCAGTGATGCACGCGAGGTTTCAGCAAATTGGGAGCCTTGGCGTACCGTTGCTACATGGTATTTGTGGCGTAGTCTGGAAAATACGTTATCCGCACATTAAGTATGTCGTGTAATGCGTCAATCGGGTAATCGGCTGGTATACTAGCGGGCGGTGTAGTGCGGTTTATTTCGCATAACGCCATGTCTATAAAAAGGAATACGATGAGTAAATCGACAACGACTTTTCTTGGCTTCGAGCAGCCTATTGCCGAACTCGATGCAAAAATTGAAGAGTTGCGTTTCGTCCAGGATGACTCGGCTGTAGATATCTCGGAAGAGATCGAGCGTCTGGCAAAGAAAAGTCAG
Source organism: Betaproteobacteria bacterium (assembly GCA_015655165.1). Taxonomy (GTDB): domain Bacteria; phylum Pseudomonadota; class Gammaproteobacteria; order Burkholderiales; family Burkholderiaceae_D; genus Herbaspirillum. Next base: position 5,204 of record JAATFN010000328.1, read on the forward strand.
CAACTGACTAAAGATATTTATGCCAAGTTAACACCTTGGCAGGTTTCACAAATTGCACGTCATCCACAACGTCCTTACACGATGGATTACGTCAACGAGATTTTTACCGATTTCCATGAATTGCATGGTGATCGTACATTCGCGGATGACCAGTCGATTGTTGGAGGTCTGGCACGTTTTAATGGCCAATCCTGCATGGTGATCGGCCATCAAAAGGGGCGTGATACCAAGGAACGGGCGATGCGTAACTTTGGTATGCCTAAACCAGAAGGCTATCGAAAGGCAATGCGTCTGATGAAAGTTGCCGAGAAATTCGGTCTGCCAATCTTTACATTTGTCGATACGCCAGGGGCGTTCCCCGGTATTGATGCGGAAGAGCGTGGTCAATCCGAGGCGATCGGTCATAATTTGTATGTCATGGCAGAACTGAAAGTACCATTGATTGCCACGATCATTGGCGAAGGTGGTTCGGGTGGCGCATTGGCAATTGCTGTGGGCGACTCTGTATTGATGTTGCAATACGCAACCTACTCGGTGATATCACCAGAAGGCTGTGCTTCCATTTTGTGGAA
>JAATFN010000117.1 GCA_015655165.1 Betaproteobacteria bacterium
CATTGTGCCACGCTCCTTTATTGCGGAATTGATTCCCGAACAATTCGCTCCATGGGTACTGAACCCGGATACAGTGAACAATGCACTCGACTTGTGTACAGGTTCAGGATGTCTGCCGATCCTGTTGGCTGATGCTTTTCCCGAAGCGCACATCGATGCGGTAGATATCTCCAAAGATGCGCTGGACGTTGCGCGTATCAATGTCAACGAATACAAACTGGAAGACCGCATCAGCCTGTATGAATCCGACTTGTATGCCAACTTGCCACCACGCCAGTACGATCTGATTATCAGCAATCCACCGTACGTGAATGCCGACTCGATGGATCGGCTGCCAAAAGAATACAAGCAAGAACCACAACTGGCATTAGCCGGTGGTACAGACGGCATGGACCTGGTACGCAAAATCATCGCCGGAGCCCGTTCTCGTCTTGCACCCGAAGGTATCTTGATTATTGAAATCGGTAATGAACGGGAACATGCTGAAGCAGCGTTTCCCGACCTTGAACTGACATGGCTGTCAACGAGTGCCGGTGACCATATGGTCTTTATGCTATCTGCTGACCAACTAGGTTAATATTGGCCGGGCGCTTGTGCCCTGCTTTTCTCTTTTTTACGGTAACTGATGATTCGCTTTACGCATGTCTCGCTTATGCGCGGGACAAAAACGCTCTTTGACAATGTTGACTTAACATTAAATCCTGGTGACAAAATCGGTTTGATCGGCTCAAATGGTGCCGGTAAATCAACCCTCTTTGCCATGCTCAGAAACGAGCTACACTCCGATCAGGGAGAAATCGATTTTCCGTCAAAATGGCGCATGGCCTATGTCGCCCAGGAAACACCTGCTTTGGAACGCCCAGCAATCGAATATGCGATTGATGGCGATGTCACATTGCGCCAGTTAGAGGCGCAATTGCAGGCGTTGGAAGCACTGCCCGACAGTGCCGAAAATGGCACATTGATGGGTGAGCTGTACGGCGCGTTGGCCGACGCGGATGCATACACTGTGCGTTCGCGTGCAGAACAGCTATTAACAGGGCTGGGATTTAGTGAAGCACAATTAAACGAACCGGTATCGAGTTTCTCGGGTGGCTGGCGCATGCGGTTGAATCTGGCACAAGCACTGATGTGCCCGTCCGACTTATTGCTGCTGGATGAACCGACCAACCACTTGGATCTGGATGCGATTATCTGGCTGGAAGACTGGTTAAAACGTTATGCCGGTACATTGATCATTATTTCCCATGATCGCGACTTTCTGGATGAAGTCGTCAATGTAATCGTCCACATTGACGAACAAAAACTGAAACGTTATTCAGGCAACTATTCCGCATTTGAGCGCCAGCGTTCTGCCCAACTCGAATTGATGCAAGGCATGATCGAGAAGCAAACACGCCAGCGTGCTCATCTGGTGTCGTTTATCGACCGTTTCAAGGCCAAAGCGAGTAAAGCGCGCCAGGCGCAAAGCCGGATGAAAGCACTGGCAAAAATGGAAGAATTGGCACCATTGCGGGCGGCTGCCGAATTCTCGTTCGAGTTCCGTGAACCCTTAGCTGCTCCCAACCCGCTGTTGGTCATGGATAAAGTTGTTGCCGGCTACGCCATCGAAGACCCAAAAACAGGTGCCATCACAGAAAAACCGATTGTCAGCGGCATTGATTTCTCTTTGCAAACCGGACAACGTATTGGTCTATTGGGGATTAACGGTGCCGGTAAATCCACTTTCATTAAAACCATTGCCGGTGAAATCGATCCTTTAAAAGGTACAAGCCATTTGGGCAAAGGTCTGGTCATCGGTTATTTTGCCCAACACCAGCTGGAAATGCTGCGCCATGACGAGTCTCCCTTATGGCATATGGTGCGTATTGCTCCTGATGTACGCGAACAGGAGTTGCGTAACTTTCTGGGGAGCTTCAACTTCAATGGCACGATGGCTACCTCGTCAATCGCACCGTTTTCCGGTGGAGAAAAAGCGCGTCTGGCATTGGCATTAATTGTCTGGCAACGCCCCAACCTGTTGCTGCTCGATGAACCAACCAACCATCTGGACCTGGAAACACGTGAAGCATTGACCATGGCATTGGCTCAATTTGAAGGCACATTGTTACTCGTGTCCCATGATCGCCACTTGTTACGGGCAACAACCGACCAGTTTTTAATTGTGGCCGATGGCAAAATGCAACCCTTTGATGGGGATCTGGACGATTACAAAACGTGGCTGTTCCAGACTAAACTCAATGCCAAAAAAGCGCTGGATGGTGCACCGGTTGCAGCACCAGTCAAACAGGAAGTTGTCGCACCTGTTGTAGTCACAGCAGAGCGCAAGGAACAAAAGCGTCAAGAAGCCGAAGACCGTCAGCGTCTCGCTTCTTTAAGAAAACCCATCGATACACGGATAAAACGTCTTGAAGAACAAATAGCGAAGTGCCAAACAAAAAAAACCGGGATCGATGCACAATTGGCTGACCAATCGATCTACGATGCCGACAAAAAAGAACGATTAAAGTCGTTAATCAGTGATCAGGCCTATTGCATCAAAGAGCTGGAGCGACTTGAAACAGACTGGCTAGAGCAGCAAGAACAGCTTGAGAAACTTATTTCATCACCCAATTAGCAGTTGCAAAAGCGGTCATATGGCGGTACGGTATATGAAGCCGTACCGATGTAAAATATTCATATACCATGCATAAAAACGCATTTTGTTGACTTTTGTTTCTCAAGGTGACAACCGGTTCAAGAAAAACATCGTACGGGGGGAATTTTGCACTTCGACAAGCTTCATTCTCTAGGCATTTACACCAAAGTACAAAGTAGTAAGTGGTGTAATATTTTGTAAGCATTCAACGAAGCTGTATTACCAGCATTCAGCAAAACGGTAACATATCATCATGAATACACATACGACTAGCTCCACCACTCCTCAAGCCAAAATCCTGGTTGTCGACGACGACATTCGGTTACGTGATTTATTACGTCGTTACTTAACCGAGCAAGGATTTCATGTAGTCACCGCAGAGAATGCACAGGCAATGAACAAGCTGTGGATTCGCGAGCGTTATGACATGCTGGTCCTGGATCTGATGCTGCCAGGCGAAGATGGGCTGGCAATTTGCCGTCGTCTGCGCGGCGCTGGCGACAAGACACCGATTATCATGTTGACTGCCAAAGGCGGCGATGTCGACCGTATTATCGGTCTGGAAATGGGCGCCGACGATTATCTGCCCAAACCGTTTAACCCGCGTGAACTCGTCGCCCGCATCAACGCAGTATTGCGTCGCAGAGGCCCCGATGAAATCCCAGGCGCACCGTCGGAGTCACCGGAATCATTCACATTCGGCGAATTCATACTAGACTTAGGTACACGGACATTAAAGAAAAACGGCAATACCATTCCGCTAACGACCGGTGAATTCTCTGTATTGAAAGTGTTTGCCCGCAATGCACGTCAACCATTGTCCCGCGAGAAGTTAATGGAAATGGCACGGGGGCGCGAGTATGAGGTCTTCGATCGTAGTCTTGATGTCCAGATTTCCCGTTTACGGAAACTCATTGAGCCCGATTCGACAAATCCTTTATACATTCAAACCGTATGGGGACTAGGTTATGTATTTATCCCTGAAGGTACACCACGTTAAATTACTGCTAGGTAATTGTCTTTGTATGACAATTGACATCTATGCCGCATAGGAAAAAACGTTCCCGGCTGTTTGGCAACGGACTGTTCTGGCGTACCTTTTTACTGCTCACCTTTCTGATTACAGCGAGTGTCGTCGCTTGGCTTGCGAGTTTTCGTATGTTCGAGCGCGTGCCTCGTGCAGAACAGATTGCAGCCCAGATCACTTCCGTTGTCACATTAACCCGCGCAGCCTTGATGCACTCTGCACCGGAGATGCGCCGTGAATTGTTATTCGATCTGGCAAGCAACGAAGGCATCCGGATCTATCCGCTCGAATCAAAAGACAAGATTGTGCCGTTAAACGTCGCGCCTATCTATCCGGAACTTGAAACGATTATCCAGCACACATTGGCCAAAGACACGCTCTTTGCCGCCAGTGTCAATGATGTGGACGGTTTCTGGGTCAGCTTTAAAATCGATAACGACGACTACTGGCTCATGTTGGATCGCACGCGACTAGAACAAACCTCCAGCTCGCAGTGGTTACGCTGGGGACCGATTGCGTTACTACTCTCGTTAATTGGTGCTGCCTTTATTTCTGCACTGATTAACCAGCCATTGGCACGTTTAACTGCTGCAGCGCGTGCAGTGGCCAAAGGTACCCATCCTGCACCGCTACCGGAATCAGGTCCGGCTGAAGTTGAAGAAGCCAATCGCAGCTTCAACCAGATGGTCAACGATCTCGAACGCATAGAGTCCGATCGTACGGTCATTCTGGCAGGGATTTCCCATGATTTACGTACGCCACTTGCCAGAATGCAACTCGAAATCGAGATGGCACCATTATCCGAAGAGGCGCGTGAAGGCATGCGCATGGATTTGACGCAAATGGATGCAATCATCGGGCAATTTACCAATTACGCCAAACCCCGCTCTGAGGTTCCCTTTATCCCGATCGATCTGTCAACGTTGGTCGAAGACGCTGTTGTCATGATGATGCGTTTACCGGATGTTAAAATCACTGAAGATATCGACAAAGATATCACGATCAATGGTAATCAGACCGATCTGGAACGCGTACTTAACAATCTTGTAGAAAATGCCAACCGGTATGGTAAAAACCCGCAAACCGGTAAGCTTGAACTGGATATTTCATGTCATATTGAAGGCCAGTTTGCCGTATTACGTTTCTCTGATCATGGCGAAGGTGTCCCCGAATCAGAGCTCAACCATATGTTGTTGCCATTTACGCGATTAGATTCTGCCCGTAGTCAGGCAAATGGTTCAGGTTTGGGTCTTGCCATTGTCAATCGCATTATTGCTCGTCACAGCGCCCGTTTAAGCTTGTACAATCG
>JAATFN010000135.1 GCA_015655165.1 Betaproteobacteria bacterium
CAACCCCAACGGTGTTGGCATCTGGCTGGCGCTGGATTGCCAATGCAATCGATGCCTCGCCATTAATCCAGTTACCGCTTTTAAGTGATTCGACGCTGTCTTCGACATCAGCTACATCACCCAGACGCACTGCATTGCCGTTATTGCTGCTAATGACCAGTTGACGAAACGCATCGGCATTTGCCAATTGTTTATTGGCTGCCAATGTCATGGTCTGACGAGGACCATCCAGCAACCCCACTGGAGAATTATCATTGGCCGTACGAATGGCAGCACGTAATTCGGCAAGCGACATATTGCGCGCGGCCAGCTCGTCTGCTTTGACTTTGACACGCACAGCATAACGACGCTGACCGTAGATAACGACTTGTGCCACACCATCAATCGTCGACAATGTCGGTGAAATCAGATTCTCTGCATATTCGTTTAATTCCGACAAAGACAATGAAGGCGATGTCAAACCCAGTGCCAGAACCGGTGCATCGGCAGGATTGACCTTGCGGTAGGAGGGTGCTGTTGTCAATTCATCCGGTAAGTTACGCTGTGCCCGCAACAGGGCTGCCTGCACATCAACGGCTGCCGCATCGATATCACGATTGGGTGAAAATTCCAGTGTCACAGAGGTACTGCCTTGCGTACTGCTGGAACTAATGGCAATCAACCCGGCAATCGTCGAGAATTGTTTTTCCAGCGGTGTTGCAACGGACGAGGCCATAATCTCGGGACTCGCTCCCGACATACTTGCCGATACGCTAATCACAGGGCTGTTATAGCTGGGTAATGCCGCAATCGGCAATTTTGAATAGGCAAATACACCGGAGACGATGACTGCGACCGACAACAGTACGGTCATGATCGGACGTCTGATACAGAGTTCGGAGATATTCAAAGCCACATTCCTTTGGGCTTGTTAATAGAGAACGATTTGATTAAACAGGTGCTTTGACCTGTTTGTGTAAATCTGCTTCTTTAAGTTGTGTGTCTTCTTTTACAATACTTCCAGGACGCAAATTCTGCATCCCCTCAATGACAACAGCAACACCAGCCTTTAATCCTGTCACAGCAGCTAACCCCTGCTGGGTAGCAAGTACTTCTACTTGATGGGGTTGCACTATGTGCCCCGCTTCCACGACATAGATAAATTTATCGACAGGACCCGTCACAACCGACTGGGCAGGTACAACTACTGCATCATTTAACTGGCGTGACACCAGTGTCACGTTAAGATACGTACCTGGCCACAACTGTCTGTTTGCATTCGGAAATTGTGCCTTCATTTTAATCGTACCGCTCTGTACATCGGCAGTATTATCGATAAAAACCAGTTTACCCTGAAGGCTGGTTTTGTCAGGCAACGTCGCTGTCACCGGGGCATTCAAATTCGGATAACTGGCAACGATAAACGGTAATTCACGTTCCGGAACAGAAAACGTCACTGCAATCGGATTGATTTGAGAAATATTGACCATCGCGCTACCCGCCGGCTGGACCAGACTACCCGGATACACACTGATAGCACCGATACGACCGCTAATACTTGCGCGTATCATGTTATAACTCAGACTGACTTTATTTGACTGCAGCTCTGCTTCTGCTGCCAACACCGCACTCTGTAATGTATCGACTTTGACGCGGGCCGTATCCACAACCGATTGTGAAACAAACTTTTGCGCGAACAGATCCTGATTACGCCGCAAATTGTTTTCCGCTTCTTTCAGATCCGACCGGTTACTGGCCAATTGTGCCTGCGCCTTAGCCACTGCCGAGATCGCACTACGGTCATCCAATGTAAACAACAAATCACCAGTCTGCACGTTCTGGCCTTCACGTACATGGATTGTTCTGACAATACTCTGGATTTGGGGTCGTACATCTACCGTATTTAAGGCGGTTACATAACCATTGGCAGACACCATGATCGGCATGGATTGCTGTTTGGACAGGGTCGTTTGAACAGCTTGTGCAGCATGTTCCCTAGATGGTTGCCGCGCCGCTTTCTTACTTGCCCATCCGTACCAGATCACCAAGGCAAGAACACAGATTCCGGCAACAATAATGGAAAGTTTTACAGATGGGCGCATAGTGGGGAAATAGAAAATTCTGTAAAAATATGCTGGGGATATATCCGTTTTTCTTCAGTATGCTATTGCCAGTTCTATTTACTACGTTGATTGAACGTCATCCCCCCACTACACTTGAATAAATAGGCGAGCCTTGTCTGCGGCACTTGCAGGTAATGGCTGTGGCTGCTTCGTTCCCGACCTGACCAGGTTGGCCATGCCACAATGCGCAGGGACCCGCCAGTTCGCATTGTACTATACATCTGCCGGTAAGATAGTGGGGAATACAAAACCCTACATTACGATACGCAACGCCACAATATTTTGCCCGTAAGCGGCTTTATCTCCGGGAACAGATTTACCGCACAATCTGATTGGCATCGTGACGACGGCGATTATTTACCTTCAAATGGCATTTTGACGTTGTTCAAGCAGACATTCACGCTGTATAATTTTCGCATCATGGGGATGAACAGAACAATCAACTATTGTGCAGCTTGGCTTGGCAGCTTTATCATTCTTTTTGCTTCCATGGCGCCAAGCATTTCACGTGTTCTTGCCACATTCGATACTACAACTGCTTCCATCATGGAAATTTGTACGATGGACGGCACGCTACAAATTGCCGATGACACCTATCTTCCCACAACACCACCTGCTTCAGAACAGATACTGCACATCGAGCACTGCCCGTTTTGTCTGAATAATCCGGTCGCACTCGGCATCTTGCCTACAGCGCCTGTCATCGCATTACCTGCTTTGTTAAGCTATCAGCTGGTACCTGCACTGTTTTATCAGGCGCCATACCCTCTCTTTGCCTGGCTGTGCGCACAGCCTCGTGCCCCACCTACCCTGTCATAACCCGCTTGACA
>JAATFN010000365.1 GCA_015655165.1 Betaproteobacteria bacterium
AGTAACGCAGAATAGCGATTTTCCAGTCAGGTTCTGCACGAAACAACGCGCGCAACATTTCTTCGACAACCAGTTTGGTTTGTCCATACGTATTGGTTGTCGACAATGGATGATGCTCTGTATAAGGCAGAAATTGCGGGTTACCGTACACCGTTGCCGAAGAACTAAATACTATCGTATTGACCTTTGTGGCTTGCATCGCACGTAATAAACACAATGTGCCCACAACATTGCTGTCGTAATATGCCAGTGGTTTGGCAACCGATTCACCAACTGCTTTCAGCCCGGCAAAATGTATCACTGCATCGCAGTGGTATTGTGTGATGGTGGCTTCAATCAATGTCTGATCCCGTACATCGCCTTCGATCAAATGTACGCGTTGTCCCGTGATTTTTTCTACGCGTGCTATCGATTGGCGATGGCTATTGACGAAGTTGTCGAATACCACGACCTGATGACCGGCATTTAATAATTCAACGCATGTATGAGAGCCGATATATCCGGCTCCTCCGGTGACAAGAACATTCATGCCTAGTGCCTTTAGAAAAAGCAATTCAGAGAATTAGTGCTGAGGTGATGTCCGTTTTATCGTCATCGTGGATACCGATATAAAACACATCCTAAAAAATGGAGCGCCAGAAAAGACTACGAGGCAATGTGATGCAGCTGTCCCGATTTGCCCCGGATCCCATGCCAGATGCCGAGCGTCATCATGTGCCAGTGCACATGTCTTGGTTTGGCAAACAGGGAGTAGAAGATATATTTCAGGCATAAACGCATACCATCGACATATTTCCAGTTCCATGGAACCCATGACTCTTTGTAGAGTAAAACCGCATTGCGAAAGTGATAGTAATGACGCAAGGGACTATGTAGCGGAATATTTTTCCCCAAGAAACGTAGCGGTGTATCACCAAGTTGATGTTGCATTTTGGCATTACATACACCGTAACTTTGCAAGCCGTGATGACGTGCCCGTAGACCCCATTCGATATCGACATAATCGATGAATAAATCATCACGCATGTCGCCCACAATATCCAATACCGACATTGGAATCATGCATCCGGACGCGATCAGATAATCAACGCGCACTGTTGTGTCAATGCTACATGCGCATCTGATCAGACGTAATCCTTCGATGCGGATAAAGGGGGGAGGGTTGTCTTGGCGTGTATCCAGATAGCAAGGCCCTGCACTGGCAATATCGGGTATTTGCTGTGTAATTGTCAGTAATTGGCGCACCATTCCGGATGTGGCAATACTGTCCTGATCAAAGAGCAATACATGGGAAGCATCCTGTTGACGCGCTTCTTGAATGCCTGCGTTTTGTGCTGCGGCAATACCGGCGTTTCCCTGCATGGCGACATAGACCAGCTGTGCGAGCGCATAGCGGGTCCGCAGGTTTGCGATATCGGGGCTGTTGTCGACGATGACAATATTGCTGACCTGGTCGCAAATAGACGTGATCAACTGGTCTAGTGCATCTAGGTCGGGATGATAGGTCACAATAATGGCGGTCACATGTTCGTGCATACGCTACCTTTACATTGAGGTAATGTCGATAGGGGCGATACGTGTGAATCGTTGAAGCGTTTGGATGCCGATGAGACGTGTGTTACCAAGCGCTGATCCAGTCAGTAGAATTCTTGTTTGGAGTGGATCAGTTGCAAAAAATTCAAATCATTCTGCGTGTAGTCGATATTAGCTTAAAAAGGTGAGAAAAGGCTAGTTGCAGGTAAGGTCTGCTTGATATATAAAAAGCGCGACCGTTTCGGATCGCGCTTTGAATGTTGCTATAAAACATGTTTTCAAGGTTAAAGCATCTGGCTTAAAAAAGCGCGTGTGCGTTCATGCTGTGGTGCCGAGAAGAACGTCGCGGAAGGTGCATTTTCCAGTATTTGTCCTTGATCCATAAAGACAACCCGTTGTGCTACTTCACGTGCGAATCCCATTTCATGGGTAACTACCAACATGGTCATATGCTCTTCTGCCAACTGGCGCATTGTGCGTAGTACTTCGACTGTCAGTTCCGGGTCCAATGCCGAAGTCGGTTCGTCAAACAACATGATGTCTGGTTCCATCGCCAGTGCACGCGCAATCGCAACACGTTGCTTCTGACCGCCGGACAGGCGTGACGGATAATTGTCACGCTTATTTAACAGGCCGACCTTGCGTAACAATTCTTCGGCTTCCGGTACGATTTCTTCGCGCTTAAGTCCTTTGACCGTCATGGGTGCTTCAATGATATTTTGCAGCACAGTCATGTGCGGGAACAAGTTAAATGACTGGAAGACCATGCCCATTTTACGGCAGACAGTGCGAATGGCGGCATCTGCAACATACTGGCTGCGTTTGTTGCCGCTTTGTATTGCCAATGGTTCACCATCGATGAAAATACTGCCTTCATCAATGGTTTCCAGATGATTCAGACAACGTAAAAATGTACTTTTACCCGAGCCGGAAGGACCGATTACAGCGACAACCTCTCCTTTGTCCAGTGATAGGGAGACATTGGTCAACACACGGTTGGCACCGAATGATTTGCCAATTCCGGTGGCCTCGATCATGCGGTTATTCATCGTATTTGGCATAGTGTTTCTCCAGATACTGGAAACCCCAGGTCAGTATCAATGTCATGAGCAGATAAAAGGCGGCAGCAACAATAAATGGCGTTGTTGTAAAGTCACGTTGCACAATGCCGCGTGCGGCACGTAGCAGGTCGTTTAACGAAAGCACATAAATCAATGACGTATCTTTCACCAGGGTAATTGTTTCGTTACTCATCGGTGGCAGAATGCGGCGGATCATTTGCGGCAAAATAATGCGGCGCATGGTTTGTACATAATTCAATCCAAGTACTTTGCTACCTTCATATTGCCCGCGATCAATCGATTGGATACCGGAGCGGAAAATCTCTGCAAAGTAGGCCGCATAATTTAAGGCAAACGCGACCACCGCTGCAGGAAAATCGGGCAGCTTGATACCCACGACAGGAATTAACGGCAACGCAAAGTAGATAAACAGCATTTGCAGCATCAATGGCGTGCCACGCATTAACCAGATATAGCCATTGACGAGCTGGCTTAATAACCGATATGGCGAGATACGTGCCAGTGCCAGTAACAATCCTAATGGCACTGCTAATACCAGCGTAATAAAAAATAGCTTTAAGGTGACCTGCGCGCCAAGGGCTAAGGGTATGATCAGCGAAATAACATAATCCATAGAATGGAATCCGGCAACCTGCAATACAGGTTAAAAAATAAAAGACCGGCAGATTCGTTCGAAGCCGCCGGCGTCTGTTTAAGCTACTGCCATGTCGTTATACGACATGCTCAGTGTTTACTTGATGATGTTGGCACCAAACCATTGATTGGCAATTTTTGCAGCTGTGCCATCTTGTTTCATCTGGTTTAATGTGTTGTCCAGTTTGGAGAGCAATTCTGTATCGTCTTTACGGGTGCCGACACCATACTCTTCTGTACCGAAGTGGTATGTTAATACACGGTATTGATCGGCACGTTTTGTAATGTAGTAACGTCCGACAACTTCATCGACAACCACCGCATCCAGGCGACCTGTCGACAGATCCATCAATGCCGTGATGTTGTCACCGAATGTTTTGAGTTCCTTGAAACTCTTTGCAACATCGGCTTCCTTTTTGATGGCGTCAACCGCGCTGCTGCCTTCTTGTGCACCAACAACACGACCGGCCAAGTCCGCTTTTGACTGGATGGGAGATTTGCTGGCGACAATGATGATCTGATGGTTTTCCATGTACGGCGCGGTAAAACCGATATTTTTCTTGCGCTCGTCGGTAATGGTCAACCCATTCCACAATACATCAACACGCTTGCTGTTTAATTCGGCTTCTTTTGCGCTCCAGTCGATGGGTTTGAATTCAGCTTCGATACCTAGACGGGAAGTGGCTTCACGTGCCAAGTCGATGTCAAAGCCGACCAACTCGTTTTTTTCATTACGAAAACCCATGGGTGGGAAATTGTCGTCAAGTCCAACAACAATCTTGGTAATGGCTTCAGGCGTTGCAGGTGCTGCTGCTTCCTGGGGAGCTTCCTTATTACAAGCCGCCAGCAAAGCTGAGGCTGACATCATCAATGCAGCAGTGAGTTTTTTCATGTCTGTCACGTTCTGGACGTTAATTGGTCGTTAAAAAAGGTTAACACAGGCAGGATGGCATGCCGTCATACAATATCTGTTACGGCAAATACAGCGAAGGCTAAATTGTCTCCTTAAATAGCACCAGGGGCAAGCCTTGTTTCTTCAAGGCCTGTTGCGTGTTTTAAGGCACAATGTTGATTAATCCCTCTACAGCAAAGGGCGTGCCAGGAAACGGCGCGCCAAACAAAAAGTCTGGTCATCTGTATGGACAGACTTTTTTCAGGGTGGGCTACTTCAGGCGCTGCCTAAAAATCCGCAATGTGCGTTGACAATAAGTGGCGTAAAGGCGATCTGTTAGCGGTGTTGATCACGTGTACGACACCGGATTGCGATTTGGCGGTGCACAAGGGCTGCGGTTATGCTGTATGTTCGGTTGTGGTGACGTGTTGTCGGATGATGGTAATCAGTTCTGATACCATTGAGTTGACAATACTGGTGTTGGCAACAATACCGAGAACAACGACTTGTGTGGTCAGGTTGCTTAGCAAGGAATCAAACAGAATCGAAGCGATGATTTCCTTGTTGAAGGATTGACTGATTTTACCTTGCTTTTGTAGTTCATTTAACAAGCGCAGAATCGCGTTTTGACAGACTTGTGGACCATTTTCATACCAAGCCCGGCCAGCTTGCGGAAATTGTGCGGAGCCAGCTATGACCATACGATAAAAAGAGACATGGCGCGGTGAGGTGATGACGTTGGCCAGTTCCATCAAAATGGCATGCAGTCCATGTTCCAATGATGTGCTGGTGACATCGATTGCTTGGAGCTTTGCCAGAAATTCGGCGCACAGATGTGTGACAACTGCTAAAAAAAGACCTTCTTTATTCTGGAAGTGGCGATAAAGCGTTGACTTTGAACCACCACTTTCAGCAACAATTGCATCAAGACTTGTACCATTGTAACCATGCGCTAAAAAATGTTCGCATGCTACTTGCAACAACCGGGCCTTGCGATCGGGTTTGTTCACATTATCTGATAAACCCGGTCTGGCTGGTTGTTGCATGGTGGAGTCTATTTGGCTGGTGTGAGGCTGTATGCTATCACATAATCCCCGCGATCAGGCGACTGGCGCGCACCACCGGCGGTGACAACGACATACTGGCGTCCGCTTTTTGGCGATACATAACTCATCGGTGTGGCTTGACCACCGACTGGCATACGACCTTTCCATAACTCTTTACCGGTTGCGATATCAATCGCACGCAGATAATAGTCTTGTGTGCCAGCATAAAAAGCAATACCGGACGCCGTATTGACGGCACCACCCAGAGTTGGCATCCCTAACGGCACTGGCAAGCGTGCTTTGATACCGTTAATCACAGCATCTTCGACAGTTCCTGCCGGTTTTTCCCATACCAGTTGGCGTGTTTTCAAGTCCACTGCGGCAAATACACCCCATGGTGGGGCCAGGCAAGGAATGCCTAATGGAGAATTAAATGCCTCATGACTGATGGCATAAGGTGTACCTGATTGCGGGTAGATACTACCCACACCATGGCCGGAATTAACAGATGATTGATCAAGAGAGGCTTGTGGGATCAATTGCACAATTTGCGGCATGCGGATGTCGTTTAAGAACATGTAGCCGTTACGTTCGTTAATTGATGCACTTCCCCAGTTAAAGCCACCGTAGTAACCAGGATAAAGCAAGGTTTTTTGGGTCGTCGGTGCGGTGAATTCACCCTCGTAATTCAGTTGCTTGAATTTGATACGGCAAGCTAACTGGTCGAAGAATGTTGCGCCCCACATCTTCTTTTCAGTCAGGGGATCTGTACCTAATGTGGGCATGCCGACCGAGTAAGGTTGTGTCGGGGACAACCGTTCACCTTCTTGCGGTTTTTGCGGTACTGCTTTTTCAACGACATCGGTTAGTGGTTTACCGTTACGACGATCCAACAAGAAAATCTGACCGCGTTTGGTCAACTGGACCAGTGCCGGAGTGGTGCCACCTTTGCCATCAGGGATATCGTACAGTGCGGGTTGCGAAGCGATGTCATAGTCCCAGATATCATGATGGGCAGTTTGGAAGACCCAGCGTTCACGGCCAGTGGCAAGATCAAGTGCGACAACAGACGAAGAATATTTTTCGGAAGCTTTCGGACGTTGCGCACCCCAGAAGTCGGGTGAGTGATTTCCTGTTGGCAGGTACACGAGCCCCAGCTTGTCATCGACAGCTGGTGTAGACCAGACATTCGGTGTGCTGCGGGTATAGGTTTGTCCTTCGGGAGGCAGCTTGGTAATCTCTGGATTGCCGAGGTCCCATGCCCAGACCAGTTCACCAGTATCTGCGCTAAAAGCGCGAACAACACCGGATGGTTCGTCATTTGAGCGGCCATCAAAGACCCAGCCGCCGACAATAATCAGATTACGTATAACAGTCGGTGTGGATGTCGGTTGATAGTAGCCAGTTTTGATTTCGCCCAATCCTGCACGCAAACTGATTTCACCGTTGTTACCAAAGGATGAGCAAGGTTTTCCTGTTGTTGCATCCAGTTCGAACAAGCGGGCATCCAGAGTTGTCAGTACAATGCGTTTTTCGCAAATACCGGGTTCTGCCGGTTTTTCAGGTAGTTGCGCATCGAATGAAACACGATTGTTGACTGCAGCCGGCTCGTAGTAGCCAACGCCCCGGCATCTGTTCCATGCCTTGTTATTTGGGGCTTTGGGATCGAATATCCAGCGTTCTTTGCCAGTATCGGCGTCTAGTGCAATCACTTTGTTCAGTGATGTACAGGTATAGACCGTGTCACCGATCTGCATGGGCGTATTCTGGAATTCGGAAGCACTTTCGGCAACTTCACCGGTCCTATATTGCCAGGCTACT
>JAATFN010000263.1 GCA_015655165.1 Betaproteobacteria bacterium
CCGACACACTCAAGGCACCCGTCAGATAAGCAACTGCGGTTGTTGGTATGGGGCCTGCCATGATCACATCGACTCCCGCAGCAGATAAACCTGCCTCCAAAGCAGCTTCCAGCATATAGCCAGAAACACGTGTATCTTTACCAATCAACACAACTGGTCGCGCCACCGACACTTCTGACGATCTGGTTAATACCTTACCTGCAGCATAACCCAAGCGCATCACAAAATCAGGGGTAATTGGTGCCGTACCAACACGTCCACGCACACCATCTGTACCAAAGTACTTTGAAGCCATCTTTGTGCCTTTATGTAAGAAAATCTATTCTATATTGTGATGTCGTGTACCCATACCTGCATGCCAGACATCCAATGCATCAATCGTCTCGGCCACATCATGTACACGCACAATCATCGCACCTTGCGATGCAGCGGCAATGGCAGCACCAAGACTACCTGCCAAGCGTGCCTCGACCGGTTTACCTGTCATATCGCCAATCATTGTTTTACGTGACATGCCTACTAACATCGGCAACTGCAATCGCGCTATCAACTCGGCCGTGTGCTTTAACAAGGTGTAATTATGCGTTGTTGTTTTACCAAACCCAAAACCTGGATCGATACATAACTGTGCACGTTTCAGACCGACCTGTGTCAATATATGTACACGTTCTTCCAGAAACACCGCAACCTCTTCCACGACATCTTCATAGTGCGGCCTTTCCTGCATCGTTTCAGGTTGTCCGTGCATATGCATAATGCACAAGGCAGCATCACTGTCTTTCACAGCATCAATGGCTCCCGGCGCACAAAATCCGTTAATGTCGTTGATCATGTCCGCACCAGCGATCAGTGCTTCTTTCATGACTTGCGGTTTGTATGTATCAACCGACAGCGGTTTGCCACAATCGCGTAAAGCATAAATGACCGGCATGACACGACGCAATTCCTCTTCCAACGGCAAAGGCGGGCTACCTGGACGACTGGATTCACCGCCAATATCGATAATATCCACCCCTGCTGCAATCATCGCCTCAGCACGCGCTATGGCAAACTCCAGCGAATAATACTGCCCACCATCAGAAAAAGAATCCGGCGTCGTATTCAATATGCCCATCACCAAGGGGCGTTTATATTCATTGACGGTCAAACGATATCGTCCGCATTGCAAAGACTGTTGTTTCATACTTATTTCAAGAAAATGTATTGCCGAAGATAAACACATGCGCTACTTGTTGCAAGTGATAAATGGTGACATTTTTCGACAAAAAAGGGCGAGGATCACTCCTCACCCTTTTACTGTGACCTGGCTGCCGGTTTATGCCGGTGCAGGTGCATTTGGCGTTACATCGCCAGATGCACCACCATCAGATGACGACTGCTTGGGTTGTTCCGACTTGGGAGGACGTGGTGCCTCACCTGCCATAATGTCATTGATCTGGTCTGCATCAATGGTTTCCCAATCAAGCAACGCCTTCGTCATAGCCTCAACCTTATCACGGTTGTCTTCCAGCAATTTACGCGACAATGCATATTGCTGATCCAATATACTGCGAATTTCTGCATCGACTTTTTGCTGTGTTGCTTCTGAGACAGTACGTGACGACATACGACCCATATAGGAATCTTGCTCGCTATCTTCATACACCATCGTACCCAACGTCTCGGACATACCATAGCGGGTAACCATCGCACGTGCCAATTTTGTTGCACGTTCAAAGTCGTTCGAAGCACCTGTAGACATCTGCCCCATAAAGATCTCTTCGGAAATACGACCACCAAACAAAATCGCGATTTCTTCCAGCATCTTGTCTTTATACATATTGACACGATCAAACTCGGGCAACTGCCATGTCAAGCCCAGTGCAAAACCACGTGGCATGATGGTGACTTTATGTACAGGGTCGGCCTTCGGCAAAAGCTTGGCAACAACTGCATGACCGGATTCATGGAAAGCAGTATTACGGCGTTCTTCTTCACGCATGACAGCTGATTTACGCTCAGGGCCCATGACAATCTTGTCTTTTGCATCTTCAAAATCTTGCATCTCGACAAAACGCTTGTTACGGCGTGCGGCAAACAAAGCCGCTTCATTGACCAGATTGGCAAGATCCGCACCTGAAAAACCTGGTGTACCACGCGCCAGAATATCGGCTTTAACGTCTTGTGCAATTGGCACCTTACGCATATGGACATACAAAATCTGTTCACGACCACGGATATCGGGCAAACCGACCATCACCTGACGATCAAAACGACCTGGGCGCAACAAGGCTTTATCCAGTACATCGGCCCGGTTTGTTGCCGCAATCACAATCACGCCGGAATTTACCTCGAAACCATCCATCTCGACCAACATCTGGTTCAATGTCTGTTCGCGCTCGTCGTTACCACCGCCCATACCGGCACCACGGTGACGACCAACCGCATCGATTTCATCGATAAAGATAATACATGGCGCGTGTTTCTTGGCATTTTCAAACATATCGCGCACACGGGATGCACCCACACCAACAAACATTTCAACGAAATCCGAACCGGAAATTGTGAAAAACGGTACTTTAGCTTCACCTGCAATCGCACGTGCCAATAATGTCTTACCAGTACCTGGAGGCCCCACCATCAATACACCATGGGGAATACGGCCACCCAACTTCTGGAATTTGGTCGGGTCACGCAAGAATTCAACGATTTCCTGCACTTCTTCTTTTGCTTCGTCGCAGCCTGCCACATCAGAGAATGTGACAGAATTGCTGTGTTCGTCGAGCATACGGGCTTTGGACTTGCCAAAGGAGAATGCACCGCCTTTACCCCCGCCTTGCATCTGACGCATGAAGAAAATCCATACACCGATCAGAAGCAGCATCGGGAACCAGGAAATAAAGATTTGCGACAGGAAAGAAGGTTCTTCAGGCTGTTTAATATCAAAACGCACGCCGTTATTTACCAAGTCACCAACCAGACCGCGGTCTAACGGGGTCGTCGCGGTTTTAATACGTTTACCATCTTGCGTGACGGCAACAATATTCAAACCTTCAATGGTCGCTTCTTTGATACGGCCGGTTTTGACCTCATCAATAAAATCGGAATACGCCAAAGGTGACGCACCTGCAGAAATCCCACGGCTATCAAACTGCTTGAATACTGAAAACAGTACCAGAGCGATCACCACCCATACGGCAGCCTTGGAAAACATGTTGTTCACGAGAACTCCTTCGACGATAGTGCATTTGCACCTTATATATAGCCTGATTTTACTCGGATTCGCCCGTACTGACTATAAAACGGTATCCGATTGAATATTAATACATCTAGGGCTTACTGAAGCCATATGTGGCCATAAACTGCAATATCAAGCAATTTATTGATGATTCATTGATCTATAACGGGTTTTTCAACGTTTTACCCAACAAAAAGATTTCAGATGATTTATCCCGGCTGGCCTTGGGCTTTTTGGACATCACCACTTTAAATTCAGCGCGGAACTTATGCAGTATCTCATTATAACCTGTGCCATTAAAGCATTTAACCAATAATGAACCGGTTGGTTTCATATGCATTTGTGCAAATTCAACAGCCAGATCGATCAAATATTCCACCCGGGCAGCGTCTGATATTGCTACACCCGACAGATTTGGCGCCATATCCGAGAGTACAAGATCAACTTTACGCCCAGCCAACAAGGCTTCCAGCTGTTTAACAGATTCGCTCTCCCTGAAGTCTCCCTGAATAAAATGCACATCAGCAATCGGATCCATCGGCAAAATATCCAGACCAATAATCATGCCGTTAATGCCGCCACCTTCCTTACCGGCCAACTTATTACGCGCATATTGTGACCAACTGCCCGGTGTCGAGCCCAAATCGACAATAATCTGTCCTGGTTTGATCAGTTTTTCCTCTTCATCGATCTCTTTTAATTTGTAGGCAGCACGTGCACGATACCCTTCCTTTTGCGCTAATTTCACATAAGGATCGTTAATATGGTCATGTAACCAGTTTTTGTTTAATTTGTTTTTTGCCATTCGCGTAAAATAGGGGTTTTAAATTGTATAGCGTATGATGTGTATCCCACGCTAGCCCCCAGAGTCATCCTATGTTGAAACTTACACCTGCCGAGCGCAGTGAACTACGCTCGCAAGCACATGCATTAAATCCTGTCGTCATTATCGGCGAATCAGGCCTGTCTGCGTCTGTATTAAAAGAAATTGATGCAAGCTTAAATGCGCACGGCTTAATCAAAGTCCGCGTATTTGGTGATGACCGCGAAGCCCGCGTCGCTATTTACGAATCGATTTGCCAAGAACTACAAGCAGCACCGATTCAACACATCGGCAAACTGCTCGTCGTCTATCGCCCGAAACAAGACGATCAGAAAACACACACCGGCAAAAGTGGTCCGGGTATGCGCGAAGTGACTATTATCAAGTCCAGCGGCATGCAACGCCCAACTGTTTCCAAAGTCATGTTGAAAGGCAATGAACGTGTCACGGCAGGCGGCATCATCAAACGTGCCAAACCGCGCCAGAAAAGTACCAAGCGCGGATAACGCAGCCGACAAGTATACACCGTGCCGCCTATCCAACGGCACAATTACAAAACCCGCCTTATGAACTGCACCCAAAAGTTGAACACTTAGTCTAACCTTTGGGGTGCAGTTCACAAGGCGGGCGTTTTACCGGCAAATAACAGATTTAACGTTGTATTTAGTGCAACTTACTCGTAACGTACATCGAGAATTTCATATTCACGCAGACCTGATGGCGCTTCAACACCCACCACATCGCCGACACTCTTGCCAATCAAGGCACGGGCAATCGGAGAGGTAATCGACACCTTCGACAACTTGATATCGGCTTCATCTAACCCGACAATCTGGTAGGTCACTTTTTCACCTGTTTCCAGATTTTCCAAATCAACTGTCGAAGCAAATACGACACGGCCATCCGCATTCAATGTTGATGGATCAACAATCTGGCAAGTACTCAACTTGCTTTCCAGATCGGCAATACGCCCCTCAACAAAGGCCTGACGTTCTTTCGCAGCCTCATATTCGGCATTTTCGGACAAATCCCCCTGCGCACGTGCTTCGGCAATCGCATTGATCACTGATGGACGTTCTTTGCTCTTTAGGCGTGCGAGTTCTTCTTTTAACAACTCGGCACCGTATTTTGTAATTGGTACTGTACTCATCTTATTTTCCACAGAGTTAAAAAGTCACAGAGGGCACCCAAGGATGCCCTCTGTGACTTAACAATTAATGTATCTTGGGGTTAGTGTATAGCTTTATGCAGACCTTGTAAATAATACACTTCCAAGGCGTCCAGATAACGCATACCTTCAATTGCCGCTTCCGCACCTGCAATCGTTGTAAACGTGGTCGCACGTGCCAACAATGCCGATGTACGAATTGCAACAGAATCGGCAATGGCTGTACGTTTTTCCTCAACCGTATTAATGACCAATGCAATTTCATTGTTCTTGATCATATCGACAATATGCGGACGCCCTTCAACCACCTTGTTGACAACAGTCACAGGTATACCGGCAGCGCCAAGATCAGCTGCCGTACCACGCGTTGCCACCACCGAGAACCCCATACCAACGAGATCCTTGGCGACTTGCACCGCACGTGGCTTGTCACTGCTTTTCACGCTAATGAAGACAGTGCCGGACGTAGGTAATTTCACACCAGCCCCCATTTGCGATTTCACAAATGCTTCGCCGAATGTTTTACCAACACCCATCACTTCGCCCGTAGACTTCATTTCAGGGCCGAGGATGGTATCAACGCCCGGGAATTTCACGAACGGAAATACTGCTTCTTTGACGCTAAAATAGGGCGGGACCACTTCTTTTTCAATACCTTGCGATGCCAAAGATTGACCAACCATGCAACGTGCAGCAATTTTTGCCAGTTGCAAACCGGTAGCTTTCGACACAAACGGTACTGTACGGGATGCACGTGGATTGACTTCCAGCACAAAGACGATATCTTCTACTTTGCCGTCTTTTTCGATTTGCTGAATCGCAAACTGTACGTTCATCAAACCGATGACATTCAGGCCTTTTGCCATCAGCGCTGTCTGGCGCTTTAGTTCGTCAATCGTGTCTTGCGACAACGAATAAGGGGGCAACGAACATGCCGAGTCCCCGGAATGTACACCGGCTTGTTCGATATGCTCCATCACACCACCGATAAAGGTACGGCTGCCATCCGACAAACAGTCGACATCGACTTCGATCGCATCATTCAAGAAATGATCCAGCAGAACCGGCGAGTCATGAGACACTTTGACCGCTTCACGCATGTAACGTTCCAAGTCACGCTGCTCATGCACGATTTCCATGGCACGACCACCTAGCACATAGGATGGACGTACCACCAACGGATAGCCGATTTCTTGTGCCAATGCCAATGCTTCGGTCTCCGTACGTGCTGTACGGTTCGGTGGCTGACGCAGCCCCAGGTCTTGCAACAACTTCTGGAAACGTTCACGGTCTTCTGCCGCATCGATCATGTCAGGAGACGTCCCCACAATCGGCACACCATTGGCCTCTAAATCCAATGCCAGTTTCAATGGTGTCTGACCGCCATATTGCACGATCACGCCATACGGTTTTTCCAGATCGACGATTTCCAGTACATCTTCCAGCGTCAATGGCTCGAAATACAAACGGTCAGATGTATCGTAGTCTGTTGACACAGTTTCCGGATTACAGTTGACCATAATCGTTTCATAACCGTCTTCACGCATTGCCAGCGCAGCATGTACGCAGCAATAGTCGAATTCGATACCTTGACCGATACGGTTAGGACCACCGCCCAACACCATGATCTTTTTCTTGTCGGTAGGTTTTGACTCGCACTCTTCATCATATGTCGAGTACATATAAGCCGTGTTCGTCGAAAATTCCCCGGCACACGTATCAACACGCTTATATACAGGACGCACACCCAACTCGATACGACGTGCACGTACAGCCGTGTCGGTCACCTTCAGCAACTTCGCCAAACGACGGTCGGAGAAGCCTTTTTGCTTTAACTGGAACAACGTTGTCTTATCCAGGTCGCTTAAAGTCTGCCCTTGCTCCAGCCATAGTTCGATATCAATGATTTCCTTGATTTGAGAAAGGAACCATGGATCGATATGGGTCAATTGCTGTACACGCTCCAACGTGAAACCCTGTGCAAATGCATCACCCACGTACCAGATACGTTCTGGCCCCGGCTCGCCCAACTCTTCGGCCAAGGTTTCATGGTCGGTTGTCTTTTCATTCATGCCGTCCACGCCCACTTCCAGGCCGCGCAAAGCTTTCTGGAATGATTCCTGGAATGTACGGCCAATTGCCATGACTTCTCCGACAGACTTCATCTGTGTTGTCAGATGACTGTCGGCTTGCGGAAATTTTTCAAACGCAAAACGCGGAATCTTCGTCACAACATAGTCAATCGATGGTTCGAACGATGCAGGTGTGGCACCACCTGTAATTTCATTACGCAATTCGTCCAGCGTAAAGCCGACTGCCAGCTTGGCGGCAATCTTCGCAATCGGAAAACCGGTTGCTTTGGATGCCAGCGCGGAAGAACGCGATACACGCGGATTCATCTCGATGACGATCATGCGACCATCTTCAGGATTGACCGAGAACTGCACATTCGAGCCACCGGTATCCACGCCGATTTCACGCAATACGGCCAATGAGGCATTACGCATGATCTGATATTCTTTATCTGTCAACGTTTGTGCCGGCGCCACAGTAATAGAGTCGCCCGTATGCACACCCATCGGATCCAGATTTTCGATCGAACACACGATAATGCAGTTGTCCGCTTTATCACGGACGACTTCCATCTCGTACTCTTTCCAACCGATTAATGACTCTTCAATCAATAATTCGGATGTCGGAGATGCTTCCAGACCACGCTTGCAAATCACTTCGAATTCTTCGGCATTATAGGCAATACCGCCACCTGTCCCCCCCATCGTAAACGATGGGCGGATGATGACCGGGAAACCCAGTTCCTTTTGCACACCCCATGACTCTTCCATCGTGTGGGCAACACCGGAACGCGCTGAACCCAGACCGATTTTAGTCATTGCATTTTTAAATTTGGAACGGTCTTCCGCCTTGTCGATGGCTTCTGGAGACGCACCAATCAATTCGCAGTTGTACTTATCCAGCACACCATGGCGATGCAAATCCAGCGCGCAATTCAGCGCAGTCTGGCCGCCCATCGTCGGTAAAATCGCATCCGGCTTTTCTTTGGCGATAATACGTTCGAGTGTTTGCCACGTGATGGGTTCGATGTAAGTCACATCGGCCATTTCAGGGTCGGTCATGATGGTCGCAGGGTTGCTGTTGACCAGAATAACCTTGAAACCTTCTTCACGTAACGCCTTACATGCTTGCGCACCGGAATAATCGAATTCACATGCCTGACCAATGACAATCGGACCTGCACCGATAATCAGAATACTTTTTATATCATTACGCTTAGGCATTTTTTTTACTCTCCATCATTGCCACAAATTGATCAAATAACGCGGCAATGTCATGCGGTCCCGGGGACGCTTCTGGATGCCCCTGGAAACAAAACGCAGGTTTATCTGTACGTGCAAATCCTTGCAACGAACCGTCAAACAGCGACACGTGCGTGACACGGCAGTTTGCAGGCAATGTTTTTTCATCCACGGCAAAGCCATGGTTTTGCGAAGTAATGAAGACTTGCTTGGTTGCCAATTCCTGCACAGGATGGTTCGCACCATGGTGTCCAAACTTCATCTTCAATGTTTTAGCACCCGAGGCCAACGCCATAATCTGGTGCCCCAGACAAATACCGAATGTCGGGATGCCTTTTTCAATCAACTCTTTGGTTGCGGCAATCGCATAGTCGCAAGGCTCGGGATCCCCAGGGCCATTCGACAGGAAAATACCGTCCGGGTTATACGCCAAGGCATCAGCAGCTGTTGCCTGGGCAGGCAGTACAGTAACTTTACAACCACGGGAAGCCAGCATCCGCAAGATATTGGATTTCACACCATAGTCATAAGCGACAACATGGAACTTCGGTGTGATTTGCTGACCATAACCACGACCTAAGGCCCATTCTGTTTCAGTCCAGTTATAGGCTTTGTCAGTAGTCACAACTTTTGCCAGATCCAGACCGGCCAGG
>JAATFN010000413.1 GCA_015655165.1 Betaproteobacteria bacterium
ACCAGCCCTATTACACCAATCCCCATGATGACAATGTCTGTACGCAAAAAATTAGAGGCATTTAACACCATCTGCCCAATCCCGACTGTTGCTGCAACCATCTCTGCTGCGACTAATGTCGTCCAGCCAAAACCGATTGCAATACGCAAACCAACCAGAATTTCCGGCAATGCGGCAGGAATGATGACATGCCTAATCAATTGCCCGCTTGTTGCGCCAAGTGACAACGCTGCATTGATCTGTTCGATACTGGCACTGCGCACACCGGACTTAGCAGACAATACTATGGGTGCAAAACATGCCAAATAGATCAATAATATCTTTGACGTCTCATCAATACCAAACCAGATCACGACTAACGGCAAATAGGCGAGTGGTGGCAGTGGCCGATAAAACTCTATGGGGGGGTCAAAAATACCACGTAAGACACGATTCATCCCCATGGCAATCCCCAAAGGCACACCCGTTATTAGTGCTAGAAAAAATGCACCAAATGAACGAATTGCACTCCATTTGAGATGTTCCAGTAAAGGCTGTCCACCTTGAATATTACCGTTCCATGCTTGTATGAATGCTTCTATAACTGCGCGTGGTGCCGGTAGGAACAAAGGCGGAACCCAGCCCAAATCGGTCACCCACCACCATGCAAACAGCAAAAAACCTATACAAACGATGCTGATCACTTTGCTAGAGCCATCTCCTGGTATCTGAAACTGCATGACTACCGGCAAATGTTCTAGATCGATTTTTTGAGAAGACAGGTGTATTGATGGCGCCGTTGTCTCTAGCAAAACGTTGCCAATATCCGTCGGAATATTACTTGTTGTATCCATATTGAACGTAGGTTAGCAGCAGTTACGTCGTCACTTCTTCAATGTGTGGCACGATCCAGTGCAACACCCGTTCACGCCATGCAATAAAATCAGCACTTGACTTGATCACTCTTGCAGACATACCAGACAGATAGTTCTGATTAAATAATAATTTATGCTGCTGTTCAATGCGCCCTGGTCTTGGCGACATCACAATTAACCGCGATGCCAAAAACAAAGCTTCTTCAACATCGTGGGTAATGAAAAAAATGGTCTTTCCAGTTTTTCCCCATATGTCGAGAATTAATTCTTGAATCGATTCTCTTGTAAATACATCCAGGGCACCCAGTGGCTCATCTAACAGCAACACATCAGGATCACTTGCCAACGCACGCGCAATCCCAACCCTTTGTTGCATTCCGCC
The DNA here is from genome assembly GCA_015655165.1 of Betaproteobacteria bacterium. GTDB lineage: Bacteria > Pseudomonadota > Gammaproteobacteria > Burkholderiales > Burkholderiaceae_D > Herbaspirillum. Next base: position 1,237 of record JAATFN010000413.1, read on the forward strand.
AGACAACTGCCATATTGGTGCATTTGCAAATGCATGCAACCCAACTAGCTCCAGCTTTTCTTGGGCAATACGCAGACGTTCTTTTTTAGACAGCCCACGTAATTGCAATCCCAGAGCAACATTATCAATGACGTTTAACCAAGGAAGCAGTGCATGCTTTTGGAAAACCACACCCCTTTCAGATCCTGGTCTTGTCACTTGTTGTCCGTTAAGGGTGATCGTCCCTGCAGAAGGCTGGGTGAATCCCGCAATGCAATTCAATAGCGTTGTTTTACCACAGCCAGATGCACCAAGTGCCACCACAAACTCACCCTTGGCAATGTCCAGATTAACATCTGCTAACGCCAGCATTGCATCATGCTGGCGACTTCCTGCATAGCGTACATACAAATGTTCAATGGAAAGGCCGGCATATGAGGAGCCAAGCGAATCACTTGACACGTGTAACCCATTTGTCTGTGACGCCCACTGAATAATCAGGTAATGTTGTCTGGATAATGCCCTGCTCTTTCAAAAAAGCAGCCGTTGCAGCCAGCGATTTGACAGCGACAGCATTTTTACCACCACCCAACCAGTCTTTTGTAGATTGTTCTGCTGGAGTGACAAATGCATATAGACCAAGACTGGCAGGCACATCCTCAACTTTAGCACCACTCCATTTTGCGACAGCTTTAACCTTGTCAGAATTAGTATCCCACTGCGCTTTGTTCTTCACATAGTCAGCATCAACTTCCGACAAAATGTTGACAAAACCGCTCAAAAAAACATCGTTGTTTTTGGCAAATTTCTTTGATACTGCCAAAGCATCGAACGTTGCTTTACCAGTCTTCTTGGCAATTTCGCCAGAAGTAATTAACACCGTACCTGTTTTTTTCACTTCACCCAGTGCAGGATCCCAGACAAATGTTGCATCAATGTCCCCACGTGCCCATGCAGCAAGAATTTCAGGTGGCCGCAAATTCAAAATCTGGACATCCTTTGGTGATACACCTGCGCCTTCTAACGCAACTAACGTATGAAAGTGTGTTGTCGAAGCAAACGGTAATGCAATTTTTTTCCCTTTGAGATCAGCCAGTGTTTTTACACCAGAGCCGTTACGTACAACTAACGCCTCTGCATCATTGATATTGTCTAAAATCCAGAACACTTCGATTGGAACACCTTGAGAAATGGCTGCAGCAAATGGCGATGACCCTGCTTCACCGATATCAATCGCGCCTGAAGCCAGTGCTCTGACAATTTCTGCTCCACTGCCAATTTTTTTATACGTGACTTTATAACCGGTACGTTGCTCGACCAACTTGGCTTCTTGTGCATAGCGCCATGGCACGATCATATCCTGATAACCGATAATCACTTCTTTGTTCTGAGCCATCGCTAATTGCGGCGCGATGGAAACGATACTAATGATAGCAGTCAAATAATTGAATAAAATACGACGGGCAAGTTTCATACAGAACCTCCTCTTTATGTTGTAAGAGGTCTATTCTTAACGATGCATCATGCAAACTCAATTGGCAAACCAGACATTCTTTTTATGAGCTTATTTTTTATCCATAGAAGGATATCGGAATAAAAACCTTCCCTAATGGCGTTGTATCTCATCTTTTAAAAACATAAAACGCATTTATCTCGCCACGTTACCGGAGAAAATACGATGAAAAATAAAAAATGATGATCGATATGCTAAATATGACTTAGTAGAAACAAAAAAATACCGGCAAACATCATTACCGGTATTGTCTGACTAGAAATAAACAATAGGTATTACTTGCTCACTCTGTCTGTAGATATTGTCTATATTACCGATATCCGAGCGCAGTATTTTTATCCTGTCCGATTGACACAATATGTTCGCGCGCGATGCGGATAAAATGTTGAACGAGCGGATTATAGTCATGCACTTTAGGATAAATGACATACCCTTCAAAGTGCATTTCTACTGCAAATGGTTTGAACACAACACCCGGATATTTCTCCGAAAAAGCGACCAACGGGTTTACAAAGCCAATGCCTGCAGCTCTTTGTGCCAATGCAACTGTAGAAGCACCATAAGGCGTTTCGATTGCTGGAATAGGTATCACACCGGCGTTTTCAAATGTCTTGTCCAAAATCTGCCGCGTTGACTCCGGATGTGAAGGTAAAATCAAGTGCTCTCCATCCAGATCATTGACTGCAATGACCTTGTTTTTAGCAAGCCTATGGTGAACCGGGATCACACACAATGCAGGGAATCTGTACAATGTCTCGACATTGACCCCCAGTGTCTCTGCAGCGGCAGTCGCAAAACCGATATCGCAATAGGATGCCGAAGCCCAGCGCCGTACTGTCGACTCACTGCGCATTTCCAGCGACACAATCACATTCGGGTATTGCTTGCGGTATTGAATGATGACATCAGGTAAAGCCGACAATGCGATTGCAGGTGTGGCAGCCACACGCAGTCGACCGGTTCCGAAAATACGAATCTGTTGTGCGGATTGCTTCAGATTTTCCATACCAACAAAACTGCGTTCGACCTCTTGATAGAACGCATTTCCTGCATCAGTTGGCTGCAAACGCCCCGCCTGACGCGTGAATAATTTTAACTTCAATGATGTTTCCAACTCTGCAATCAATCGACTGATACTTGGCTGAGATGTCCGTAATTCCTCAGCTGCAGACGTCATTGTGCCACGCAACATGATTAATCTAAATGCCTCGATCTGCTTGAAATTCACACCCATCTCCTCTCATGCGATTCAATTATTTACCAAATCCTACAGGTAAGCAGCAGCAAAGGCCATATCAAATATGAATACCATATGTAAAAAATGATATTTGACTGGATGATGGTGCGATCATAAAATTTTTTCCAGATTTTAAAAAACACATTGGAAGGAGTACCACATGGTTCGCACAGCATCCACAATTGTCGGTCTTTGCATGTCTGCATTGGCACTTGGCACATCGATCACTGCTACAGCAGCAGATTTACCAACACTGCCGAAAGACATTAAAGACAAAGGTGTGTTAAAAGTCGGCGTACGTTGCGACCAGCCACCCTATGGCTTTAAAGATGCATCCGGCAACTACGCCGGTATCGAGACCGAAATGGCGTTGCAAATTGCGGAATGGGCCTTTGGTTCTCGCGATAAAGCAGAGCTCACCTGCGTGACTGCTGAAAACCGTATACAGCAATTAATCGGTAAAAAAGTGGATTTACTGTATGCGACACTGGGCGTCACACCAGAACGTGCACGCGTTGTCTCTTTCAGTAATGCCTATCGTTGGGATGGTTCTGATATCGTTGTGCTAAAAGACAGCCCAATCAAACACATTGCCGATTTGAAAGGCAAATCTGTCATCGCATTAAAAGGATCGAACCAGGCTCGCTGGTTCGAAGAAAAAATGCCTGAAACAAGTACATTACGCTTAAATTCGACAGCCGATGCATTACAGGCATTAAAACAAAAACGTGCGGATGGCGCAGCGTTCGATATCGCATTGCTCGTGAGTATTACAGGCAATGACACGACGCTACGCAGATTGAACGACTCCTTCTTGTTAGCCGATGCTGCTGCCGGCTTGCGTAAAAACGAAACAGAATGGCTTGCTTATGTCAATGCGGCTCAAGCACGCATGAAAGCAGAAGGCCTGTACCGTAAATGGGCGATCAAATGGGCACCACAAGGTACTGTCGAACACTACGCATCCGGCTTCGAACAACCACGCCCGGCAGAAAAGTAAGTAATGGAATTTGACGTTCATTATATTTACGAACAGTTTCCCGCACTGTGGAAAGGACTGCTGATGACGCTGGAAGTCAGCAGTATTTCCATACTGATTTCAGTGGTGCTGGGCATGGCGGGCGCCGCAATCAAAGTCATGCGTGTCCCTGTTCTGACAAGCTTCATTAATGGTTATGTCGAATTCATTCGCAATACCCCGTTGCTGGCGCAAATGTTTTTTATTTATTTCGGTCTGCCCGGCATTGGTCTGACACTGTCTTTATTCTGGTCCGGTGTCTTGACACTATCATTGTGGGCAACAGCCTATCAGATCGAGAATATCCGTGGTGGCCTGACAACGGTCAGACCAGGGTTGCGTAGTGCATCGTTGGCATTAGGCATGACGCCGATCCAGTATATGCAATGTGTCGCCATGCCTATTGCCATGCGGGTAAGCCAACCGGCGGTATTGAATACATCCATCTCGCTACTGAAGAACTCGTGTTTTTTGCAGGCAGTCGGTCTTGCGGAAATCACCTATATTGCGATGGATAAAATCGCAATGGACTTCCGAACACTGGAAATGATGCTTGTTTTAGGCGTGACATATCTGACACTGGTGTTAATCATGTCTGTGGTCTCGGGCGTACTCGAGTATTTCTTGAATAAGCCTTACAGGATGTAGCCCATTAACATGCTCATTACCAATCTCCCTGCCATAGGACAAGGCCTGTTAATGACACTGGCCTTGTCATTGCTGGTGCTGTTATTGTCGACGATCGTCTCGGTCGTAATGGGATTCCTCACTGTCTCGAACATCACCGCTGTACGGTGGATAACACGTTCAACAATCGAGGTATTTCGTGGTCTGCCACTGATCATCAACGTCTTTTTCATCTATTTCGGCGTGCCATTACTGGGCATGGAATTGTCCCCCTTTACCTCTATCGTCATCAGTCTGACCATTTGGGGCGGTGCCAATGGCGCCGAAATTGTACGTGGTGGATTACGCTCAGTCGCAGCGCACCAGTTAAACAGCGCATTGGCCTTAGGCATGAAATCCTGGGAAGTGTTATTTCTCGTGCGTGCCCCGCAGGCATTCCGCAGTATTTTGCCAGGCTATATCGGTTTGATGACACAAATCGTACAGGCAACGACACTCGGTGCCCTGCTTGGTGTCACCGAATTTTTACGCGTCGGCCAAAGTATTGTCGACCGTGTCACCGTCATGGAAGGCTGGAATCCCGCATTCATTGTGTATTCCGGTGTGCTGCTTGTCTATTTCGTCATCTGCTCGGCGTTATCTGCATGGGGCCGTTGGCTGGAGCGACGCGCAACATACGAGCGCCGCACAATCGCAACCGACGAACCGGATATCAAGACCACCAACTCTGCTATTGGGACCTAACACATGATTTCTCTACGCAACATTCGCAAGCAATTTGGCGATAAGGAAATTCTCAAAGGTATTGATCTGGATGTCAGGCCGGGCACATGTACCGTTTTACTTGGGCCAAGTGGCTCCGGCAAAAGCACATTGATCCGGTGTATTAACGGTCTGGTCAAACCCGAAATCGGTACCATCCATCTGGATGCGTCACCGGTCGCCATGAAAAGTGAGAAAGGCTGGCAACAGCATCGTACACAAGTCGGTATGGTGTTTCAGGATTACAGCCTGTTTAACCATCTTAGTGTACTGGCAAATATGACACTCGTACCGGTGCGACGCGGCATGATGAAAAAATCTGCTGCACAAAAAGAAGCATTGGTATTACTGGAAAAAGTCGGGTTGGCACATAAAGCACATGCGCATCCAAGTGAACTGTCAGGTGGACAGCAACAGCGTGTCGCGA
>JAATFN010000127.1 GCA_015655165.1 Betaproteobacteria bacterium
ACACCACCATATTGCTGATGCATGGCTATTTGCGAGTGCAATGCGTGTGCCAACAGGCCTTTTTGTGTATCGTACAGCGCCAGGCCGGTTTCGTCACAGGAAGATTCAATACCAAGAACAATCATTGCATTTCACAAAAGGATAAAGAGTAGGTGTTTGGGACACATACATACCATTGTAAAGCAAAGGTATGCCACGTGCTTCATATGCCATAGACATCAAGATGGCTGTTGATGGCGTTGAATCAATTTCAGATACCAGATTAACATCGCAGCGACAATGGCCAGACTTATACTATTGGCAAGCCAGAAGCCGGATGCGCCTTTGACATAGTTGGGCATCACACCAAACGGATCGAGACCGACGAGATAACCACCACCAAGACCAACACCCCAAAGGGCTACAGCATAGATAATGGTAGGTACGACAGCAATTTTATAAGCCCGTAGCACAAAGGCTGTAGTGACTTGAACTGCGTCGAATAATTGGTAGAAAGCGATAAAAATGAATAAGGGTAATGCGGCTGTGATGATGGTGATATCCGGTGTGTAGGCACGTATAATTTGCTCACGTAATAGCCAGACAAGAAGGCCTGTGATCACAGAGCAAACTGCTGCCAGACGAATACCGGATGTGCTCATTTGTCGTGCAGTCAACATGTTACCTGCACCAATGGCTTGTGCTACCAGTGTGCCTGCAGCACTACCTAACGCTAACGGAAGCATATAGAGAACAGCACCCATATTTGCGGCAATCTGGTGACCTGCAATGGCAGTCTCGCCCAGACGGGCAATAAAAATCGCCATCAACGTAAAACCGGTGACTTCAATAAAATAACTGAGCCCCATCGGGATGCCCAGAATCAGCAGTGCCTTTTGTGCAGCCCATTGGGGGGTAACCCAGCCTGTATGAAATAGCTTGAACTCTTTGTAGTAGGGTGTTACGCGTAGACTAAGCCAGCAAATCAGTAACATTAACCAGGCAATGACTGCTGTGGCTAATGCACAGCCAGGACCGCCCAGTGCAGGCATGCCAGCATAGCCAAAAATAAATACGGCATTTAACGGGATCTTTAATACCAGACCGGTGACCTGAATCATCATGACCATTTTGGGTTTGGAAATTGCCGTATTTAATGCCGCATATACCCGAAACGCCAGAGTTGCAGGCAATGCCAGTGCTTCCAGGCGCAAGTAGAGGGTCGCTTTTTCAGTCAGTTCCGGGGACGCTTGGGCCAAGGTCAGCATAGCCGGTGCAAAGTACAAAATGACCGCACCTGCGATACTTAAAAACAGTGCCAGCCACACACCTTGTTTGACTTCGTGACCGATATCGCCATAGCGTTGGGCGCCATAGAGCTGCCCGATGGTCGGTAACAGTGCTTGCAAGACACCCGACAAGCCCACAAATATACTGATATAGATAGAAAAGCCTAACGCCAATGCAGCCAAGTCCGTCGCAGAAAAACGCGAGGTCATGACGGTGTCGATGACACCATTGGCAATCAAGGCGATCTGACCAACAAATAAAGGCCAGGCAAGCGAGATGATCTTGCCTGATCGGGTGTGTTTAAACATAGTATCTATTGGGTTTACGGGGTGTAATACCTTACTGTAAACGGCGGTATAGTCTGAATCGCTCGTCCCGGTCAGAAGGTCTGCGACCTTCCCATAATAGTCTCCAGCGTCCTTCATATTGCTCCAGAAGACGCATTTCGTCTTGATTGCTTGTGTTATCTTGCAAGAGCAAGAAGTCACAGGCATGGACGTGATCGTCTTCGAAGGGAATGTTGGCAAAGTACGCAAAGGAAGCGCGCTGTGCTGTACCGACGTTTGTTGTTACACAGTATTTAACCGGTGGCAGTTTGTCTGCAATCTGGTGCGCTACACCTGCGTAACTCTTACTGTAGTTGATCAATGGTAGCCACAGTGTCATCAACAAGACCCAGCACAAGATCACACCACCTGACGACAAGACCACTGCACGCCACAAAACAGGAGGACGGCGCGACAAGCGCCAGTGTACCAGAAGCATCCAGCCGGCTGTTGCCAGTAGGCCAACAATCAATGCAATAGCACTAAAGCCGGGTTCATAGCCTGGTGCCAGCTTGGACGCATTCTGGGCGAGTTTCTCCGGCCAACCGGTTTCTTTGGCAACCCAGCCAACCCAGATGAAGGCCGCACATAATGTGAGCGTCATTACAGAGAACCAGTCCACCGCATTGATGGCGCCACGTTTCATTGTCGGTAGTCCAAATGCGGCCAACATGGCCAATGGCGGCAATAATGGCAACAGGTTGCTTTCTTCAGTATGGACGTTTAACAGAATCTGGATAATGATGGGAATCAAAAACGCCAGTGGAATAGCCAGATGCAATGACGTTAACTGTTGACGCCATGAATAGATTGCCCATGCTGCGATCGGCCATGCCGGCCACGTAAACCAGACACCGTATGACAGGAAATGGTTCAGGGTTGTGAGTGTGGGGAAATTTAATTGGTATAAATTCCAGCTGCGCCACATATTGAATTGCTCGATGCTGTCAGGCAACAACAGGCGTGTTGTAATGATCCATGCTGCACAGACTAACAGGGCGCTTGGTAAGGTAATGACTAAAAGACGCATACCGATGCGGCGATCAATAATGAAGCCTAACGTCACTAAACCGATCAGAATGCTCACAGGCAGTAACCAGCCACGTGTCAATACCAGTAAGCCCAATGCCAGACCCAATGTGCAAATGTGGTAAAGTTTTTGTGTATCGAATACACGTACCGCTGCATATAGTGCATAACCGACCAAGGCAATTTGCAGTACTTTCGGGCTGGTTTCATGACTATGCAACAACAGACCAATACAGCCGAGAAAAATCAGAAATGCACCGTCGGCTAGCGTTCTGCCATAGGCGCGTGGTGAAGGTTGGCCACCAAAGGCCAGTTTTAATGGCTGCGCTTCATTACGGCGTCCCAGCAAATAGGTCGCGTACCAAAGGGATAGGGAGCCTATTAAAAAGCAGATTGCCGTAAAGACGCGCGCAGCTAACGGGTCTCCCAAGACCCCGCCAAAGAGCTTGATACAGATGGCACCTAACCAGTAAGCCAGTGGACTTTCTGCGGGCATATCAAGTCCTGCGACATTTAATACCAGCCAATCTTGCAAATTGCCGTGGGCGATCGTCCACATAATGCCAAAACTGGTGGCATCTTCGTTTTTCCACGGGTCGCGACCGATCAAGCCTGGCAAAATATAGAGCAGGGAAAGTGCAATTAATGCCCAGCGTGGCAGGGCGTTGGTGGCAGCGGCAAGAAGACGGACTGGCTTCATCAGGTTCAAAAATACGTGAAATGGAACTGGGAAGAGGTTAACTGGGCATACATTTGCTGTACGACAGTATGCCTTCTAGTATAAAGGCTAGTTGCACCATAACGGTGTCGTCAGGTAAAAGATTGTCGCAAGTTGTATCTAAAAATGAAAAAAGGCAGCCTTGGCTGCCTTTTTTTGGGAAGCTTGAATTAGTTCGAAGCGGATGTTTTCGAACCAACTGCACCGAACTTCTGGCGGAATTTTTCAACGCGACCAGCTGTGTCGACGATTTTGTGCTTACCAGTATAGAAAGGATGGGATTCGGAAGAAACCTCAATCTTGACTAACGGATATTGTTTACCTTCAAATTCTGCAGTTTCACGTGTACCGATTGTTGAACGTGTAACGAATTTGAAATCGTTGGAAACATCGTGGAACAGTACTTCGCGGTAATCAGGGTGGATGCCTGGTTTCATAATTGCCTCAATAAATAATGGTAGCCAATCGTCACTTCGTCGGTCGTACTGCTTCTTGACCCGATTGTCGATCACTTGCCGATGAAAAACGCGGATTATACAATAAAATCAGGTATTTGCGTCAACGTAATATAAAAACAGACACTAAATTATGCCAATCCTATCAAGCTGAATGGGTTAATAAGGCCTGTTTTTTTGCCATTCTGGCGGTTACTAGTACTAGTTGCCGCGACGCATCATGTCGAAGAACTCGGCATTATTTTTGGTGGACTTCATTTTGTCCAAAATGAATTCCATTGCCTCGATGTCGTCCATGTCGTACATCAATTTGCGCAAGACCCAGATTTTTTGCAGTTGATCCGGTTTTAACAATAACTCTTCACGGCGGGTACCGGATTTGTTGAGATTGATTGCCGGATAAACCCGTTTTTCTGCCAGACGACGTTCCAGGTGCACTTCCATGTTACCTGTACCCTTGAATTCTTCGTAAATCACGTCATCCATACGGCTGCCTGTTTCGATCAACGCCGTGGCGATAATTGTCAGGGAGCCACCTTCTTCGACGTTACGTGCAGCGCCAAAGAAGCGTTTTGGGCGTTGCAGCGCATTCGCGTCCACACCACCGGTCAATACCTTGCCGGAAGCCGGGATCACGGTATTGTATGCACGTGCCAAGCGGGTAATGGAGTCCAGCAGGATGACGACATCCTTTTTCATTTCAACGAGGCGTTTGGCCTTTTCCAGTACCATTTCGGCAACCTGAACGTGGCGCGTTGCCGGTTCGTCAAAGGTCGATGCGACGACTTCGCCACGCACTGAACGCTGCATTTCGGTGACTTCTTCAGGGCGTTCGTCGATCAGCAAGACGATTAATTCAATGTCTGGATGGTTTGTGGTTATGGCATGGGCAATATGCTGCAGCATGACCGATTTACCGGATTTGGGAGAGGCGACCAACAAGCCGCGCTGACCTTTACCGATCGGGGCGATCAAGTCGATGATACGACCGGTAATGTTTTCCTCGCCGCGCATATCGCGTTCTAACTGGAGGATTTTGTTTGGATGTAACGGGGTTAAATTCTCGAACAGAATGCGGTGTTTGGATGCTTCTGGCGGTTCGCCATTGACTTTATCTACTTTTACCAGGGCGAAATAACGTTCACCGTCTTTGGGGGTGCGGACCTCACCTTCGATCGAGTCGCCTGTGTGGAGATTAAAACGCCGGATCTGAGACGGGGAGATGTAGATATCATCTGTTGAAGCCATGTAGCTGGCGTCCGGTGAGCGCAAAAAGCCGAAACCGTCAGGCAGTACTTCCAAGGCACCATCGCCAAAAATCTGTTCGCCTGCTTTGGCCCGTTTTTTAAGAATCGCGAACATCAACTCCTGCTTACGCATACGCGCTGCGTTGTCGATTTCGAGTCCGATTGCCATTTCCAGTAGCGCGGAAACGTGTAATGCTTTGAGTTCTGATAAGTGCATATATATATCCCAGAGTTGGGAGAAAATTAAAGGTGGGGGAGGGGACTACGTGGTGTGTTATCTCTATGAGAGAGCTTGTTTACTATTTTTTACTAGTATAACAAGCACTCGTGGTGATACGAGCGTATCACCACGAAAAAAAGATCAGATGTTGCTATCAATGAACGAAGTCAGTTGGCCTTTTGCCAGTGCGCCGACTTTTTGCGCTGCCACAGCGCCGTTTTTGAACAAAATCAGTGTCGGGATGCCACGGATACCGAATTGGGCAGGAATGGCCTGATTCGCATCGACATCCAGTTTGGCAATTTGCAGTTTACCCGCATATTCTTTGGAAACTTCTTCCAGAATCGGTGCAATCGCTTTACAAGGGCCGCACCATTCAGCCCAGAAATCGACTAATACAGGTGTGTCGGACTTTAATACGTCTGCTTCAAATGAGGCGTCGGAAATATGTTTGATGTTTTCACTCATGATAATTCTCTAGTGATGGGCGTAAAAATGTGCCAGTCTGGTTAATGATGCCGTTTGTCTATCTATATATCCGGTAGTGTCGGCTACCTACGCTGACCGGTCTATCAAAGCAGATGTGGCCGGTACGCTTTAGTTCAAGTTGTTGTTGAAGTTTGGTAATCGATAATTCGGCAGGAATTAGGTCTAATCATAACCCATTTTTAAAATACGTGTGTTGAATCCTTTTTTTCTGGTGTGTACACAGAATTTTCTCTTTTTACTGGTACATTTCCGCAAATTTATTGCCCAAAGGCACCAGCGGACATCGACTCCGGTAAGATAGACCCTTCATTGATACCTTGCGACAGGACTTATGCCGATTCAACCCTTGTTTATTGCGCCATCGCCCGACTTCTGGCGACACACAGTGCAGACCCTGCTTGCCGGGCATGCAGACTTTGTGGCGGTAAGCAAGGCAGGTATTCCGGACTTTTCCGGCATTCAGGTTATCGTGCCGGCATTTTCCCACGCCCGCTTAATGACAGAGGCATTAAGCCGTGCCCTGAAAACAACCTTTATTCCCCCGCGTATTAATACCTTGTCTGGGTTAATGGCATTGCAACTCCCGGAAGAAGTTGCCGGGCGAGCAGAACGTCTGATGCAGTTGTATGCAGGCTTGCGTGAACATAACTGGCTAAAAGAGATGTTTGCCGCGCGTGGTAATACCGATTTATTGCCACTTGCCCAGACTTTGTTGTCCTTATCAGACGAGCTGACCCAGAATCTGTTGCCCGAGGTGAGCAAGTCTCCCGAGCTGGCAGCGCGGCGTTG
>JAATFN010000300.1 GCA_015655165.1 Betaproteobacteria bacterium
GACCCGATGTGCGGTTCCGGCACGATTTTAATTGAAGCCGCACAAATGGTTGCCGGTATTCCACCAGGTGCACGTCGTCATTTCGCTTTCGAAAAATTCAATCACTTCAATAGCAAAGTCTGGTTCGATATCAAAGGTAATTTCAAACCAAATCCGTTGCCGACAGAACCAACGATTTTTGGTAGTGACATTTCAGGTGATATGATCGTCATCACCCGCAACAATCTGATCAATGCTGGTATCCAGTTTGACGTACCGTTAAAACAGATCGAAGCACAAGAAGTCAAACCGCCGGTCGACAATAACGGTCATGCCTTGACCGGTATCATGTTAACCAATCCGCCATATGGGGAGCGTATCGGCGTACGCGGCGACAGCACATTAAGCACTGATGATCTACTCGCATCGTTCTTTACAGCGTTTAGCAGCACACTCAAAAAACGTTTTTCGGGATGGTCCGTATTTCTGTTTTCAGCGGACTTGCGTCTACCGAAACTGTTACGCTTAAAAGAAGCGCGAAAAACGCCCTTCTTTAATGGTCCGCTGGAATGTCGACTGTTCCGCTTTGATATGGTCGCCGGTTTTAACCGTCGTGAAGAGGCCATTCCCAAAGAACGCACTACTGAATAAAGAATCAGGAGCCTGCTATGTACATTCCCCCATTTCCCTTTGGTGTGACCAATTGGTCAGAAATCGAGTCGACCGAACATGCCGTAGAAACAGGTGTGGCGATCTGGCGCACACGTTTTTTCGGTGACGAAAGCAACAAAATACGTGTACGTATGGTGGAATACTCTGCCGGTTATCTCGCTGACCACTGGTGTAAAAAAGGACATATCCTGTTTTGTCTGGAAGGTGAGCTTGAAACAACCTTGGAGGACGTACGCAAATTTATCCTGACGCCTGGCACCAGTTATCAGGTAGGTGACAATGCAGAAGCACACCAGTCCTATACCCGAACTGGCGCACGTTTGTTCATTGTGGACTAAAGAGCACACAACATAAATCGACCAAAGCCCTGATATATTCTGTCAGGGCTTTTTGCTGTTTGATGCGGTAATTTTCACTTGACAACATTTAGCAGTTGACTCAAAGTGTCCGTATTACAGACTAATTGTCCACATTATAAACAAAATGGAGTGAGCCATGTCATTGCCAACCCCTGAGCAGACACCAAAAACCATGCCCTACCAGTATCCGAATCCGAAGGAAGCGCCACTGGAGATTATTGTCAATCCAGCGATTCCAGAAGATGAGCGGATCTGGGTACCACAAGCCGAGAATGTCTGGTTCCGCCCGTTGTGCTTAAATGTATCCCAGGGTTACTGGACCAATCTATTACGGGTACGCAAATCGGGGGTATTGAGTCGTCACCGCCATCCGGCACCTGTGCATGCAATGGTATTAAAGGGACGTTGGCGCTATCTGGAACATAACTGGATTGCAGAGCAAGGCAGTTATGCTTACGAGCCACCAGGTGAGACACATACCTTGTTTGTGCCGGAAGATGTCGAGGAAATGATTACCTACTTCTATGTCACTGGTGTCATGTACTACGTCGACCCTTGGGGAAAATATGAAGGTTACGAAGACGTATTCACCAAAGTCGATATGTGCCGCAAACATTACGAAAGCGTCGGCTTGGGTAGCGACTATGTTAACCAGTTCATCCGCTAATTTATGACATACCACAACGCCAATTATCATTTCGAAGACTGTGTTGCCGTTGTCACCGGGGGAACCGGCGGCATTGGTGCTGCAATTAGCCATGCATTAGCCGCCAATGGTGCACAAATTGTCAGTTGGGATTTAAAAACTGCCAACAACTACCCATACGTCCAGGATATCGTTGATGTCACCGACCCGGCTTCCGTTGATGCTGCGACACAACGTGTATTGGAACGCTTCGGACGTATCGATTTTGTCGTTAATAACGCGGGTTTTGCAGGCTCGACCGTACCACTGGACGAATATGATATCAACGAATGGCATCAGATCGTCAATGTCAACTTGACCGGTGTCTACCATGTCTGTCGCAGTGTCGTGCCTGCCATGCGCTTGGCCAAACAAGGGCGCATCATCAATATCGCATCGTTAGCCGGTAAAGAAGGTACACCTAATGCATCGGCTTATAGTGCTGCGAAAGCCGGCGTACTGGCAATGACCAAATCTCTTGGCAAAGAACTGGCCAGTACAGGTATTTTAGTTAATGCCATCGCACCAGCGGCTGTGAAGACCACGCTACTTGAACAAATGGCACCAGCGCATGTAGCCAACATGATCAGCAAAAGTCCAATGAACCGTTTAGGTACCGTAGAAGAAGTCGCCGAGATGGTTGCGTGGTTATGCTCAGGCTCCTGTACATTTAACACCGGTGCTGTTTTCGATTTATCCGGAGGACGGGCAACATATTGATCCGATCAAGATCATCAATACACAAACAAAGCATATATAAATATGCTTTGCGCAATACTCTTATAGCGTAAAGGAATGGAGATGTCATTTTCAAATGATGTATTTAAAGGCAAAGTTGCGTTAGTAACTGGTGGCACCCAAGGTATTGGGGCCGGCGTTGCACGCAAACTGGCAAGTCTGGGTGCGACAGTTATCGCAGCCGGCCTGCCACCATTTGCAGAAGAAGAGTTCAAAGGCTATCCCATCCAATTAAAAGAATTGAATGTTGCCTCCGAAGACAGCGTGAATAATTTGTTTGCCGGTTTGTCACAATTAGACATTGTCATAAACTGTGCAGGCATCATCAAACGCGGTGCCGAGCACGAAGTCGATATATTCGAGCAAGTCATTGCGGTTAACCTGACAGGTACCATGCGTATCTGTGCAACAGCGCGTCCTTTGTTAAAAGCATCCAAAGGCTGTATCGTCAATCTGGCCTCCATGTTAAGTTTTTTTGGTGGTGGGCTAGTGCCAGGTTATAGCGCAAGCAAAGGTGGTGTAGCACAATTAACCAAATCTCTGGCAATTGCTTATGCTGTTGACGGTATTCGCGTCAATGCAGTCGCCCCCGGC
>JAATFN010000022.1 GCA_015655165.1 Betaproteobacteria bacterium
AAAGAGACCGAAGTCATGCAATGTTATTTTGTTTCGGGTGAATATGATTATTTACTGGTTGTGCATGTGGTAGATATGGATGCCTATTACCAGTTTGTGCGACGCGTGATTTCCGGCCCGGGTAATGTCCGGCATTTCCAGTCACGGTTTCCGATGAAACGTGCCAAATTCGATACGCGTATTATCTTTGACGAAAAGGCTGCAGAGATGCAGGTTCGTCTTTCATAGCACGCAAAATTCTGTCTGAAAAACAGTCGGCGTTGTGTCTTTTTGATTGCAGAAAAGACAGGGTATATGCTATTTTCAGATACTGAAAAAAAATGCTGACAAGTCCTTTATTGACATGATGACGTGTTTGCGACAGATAGGATAGTGGCGGCTACCATCGACAGTATTGATATAAAAGTCATCATCATTGCTGTAGGTGGTCGGTGTCCATGTTCTTGGTATCTTCTCATTGACCTATCATAAGCTGCCAACAATGGCATTGTTTACTTATTTCATATGTAGTGCACTGTTGCAGGTGTATTGATCCAAAGGGGTAACAGCTATGCATGCTGTTGAGAATTTTATTCATGACATGGCGGTGATCATGCTCGTTGCCGGTATGGTCACGGTGATTTTTAACCGGTTGAAGCAACCGGTTGTATTGGGGTATATCGTCGCCGGAATCATTATTGGACCATACACGCCACCATTCGGTCTCATCGAAGACGAACAGACTGTCCATATTCTTTCCGAACTCGGGGTTATTTTTCTCCTCTTTACACTTGGTCTTGAATTTAGCATCAAAAAACTTGCCAAAGTGGGGGCTACTGCGTTCGCAGCTGCCTTGGCCGAAATTGTGCTGATGATCTGGGTTGGATATCAAATCGGCACCTACTTTGGCTGGAAAAAGATGGATGCGATCTTTCTCGGCGCAATGCTGGCAGTTTCATCGACAACGATCATCATTAAAGCCTTAAACGATCTGGGCATGAAAAACGAGAAATTTGCCCAGATCGTGTTTGGTATTTTAATTGTCGAAGATGTATTGGCAATCGGTATGATTGCCTTGCTCTCCGGTGTTGCGACAAGTGGATCTGTGGATTCGGGCGATATCGCATCCACTGTAGGCATGCTGGTACTGTTTATGGTGGTGTCGTTAGTTGTGGGTTTATTGATTGTGCCGCGTCTTTTGCACTATGTCGCCAAATTCAAAAGTAACGAAATGCTGCTGGTGACCGTTCTGGGCATTGTGTTTGGATTTTGCTTATTGGTCATGAAGATGCATTACAGTGTGGCACTGGGTGCATTTTTAATCGGGGCGATCATGGCCGAGTCGCGCGAAATCCATTTGATCGAACGCCTGACCGAGTCGGTGAAAGATATGTTTAGCGCAATCTTTTTTGTTGCGATCGGTTTGATGTTCAACCCGAATGTATTGGCCCAGTACTGGTTACCCATTATTGTGATTACCATTGCTGTTGTTATTGGTAAGCTAATCAGCTGTGGTTTGGGCACCTTCATTTGCGGACACGGTGGTCGTACTTCAATGCGTGTGGGAATGGGCCTGGCACAAATTGGCGAATTTTCCTTCATTATCGCAGCCCTTGGTGTCAGCTTAAAAGTGACTAGCGACTTCTTATATCCGTTAGTTGTGGCAGTATCTGCTGTGACAACATTATTGACACCATACCTGATCCGGGCGGCAGATCCGATTTCTGCCAAAGCGGTTGCGATGGCACCTAAACGCATTGCAAGTATTTTTGCGATGTACTCGGGATGGCTGGAGAGTATACAGCCACAGGGAGATAAGGCCGCACTGCGCAGCATCATTAACCGTATACTGATGCAAGTAGCAGTCAATTTAGCAGTCGTGATTGCTATTTTCTTGAGCGATACATTTTTTGATGTGCAAATCAGGCAATGGATTTCACCTTGGGTGCAGGATGCACAAAACCAGAAAGCCATTATCTGGGGAGCGGCATTACTGATTTCCATGCCGTTTTTGATTGCGACTTACCGTAAACTGCAAGTGTTGAGCATGTTGTTAGCTGAAGTCAGTGTCAAGCCTGAATTTGCCGGGGACTATACGACACAGGTAAGGCGCCTTATTTCCGAGCTGATTCCTGTGCTCTCCATTATGGCGATCATGTTCATGATCTTTGTATTAAGTGCCAGCATTCTGCCACCATTGAATTTACTGGTATTTGTTTGCGTGGGCGCAGTCGGTTTGTCATGGCTCATGTGGAGCAAGTTCGTGAAACTGCATTCCCGGCTCCAGATCGCCTTGATGGAAACATTGCAGGAACAACCGGACGATAAACATTAATTTTTGAAAATGACGATGTGATGACGCAAGATGAATTAAAACAGGCGGTTGCCCGTGCTGCAATCGACTATGTGGTTGATGGCGAGATTATCGGTGTCGGTACAGGTTCGACTGCCAATTTCTTTATTGACGAGCTGGGTAAAATCAAAGACCGTGTTAAAGGAGCTGTCGCTTCTTCTGAAGCAACCGCGGTACGTTTACGGTCTCACGGCATCACTGTTTTTGATTTAAACGATGTTGAAGGTATGACGGTGTATGTTGACGGAGCAGATGAAATAACAGCGCAAGGTGCAATGATTAAAGGCGGTGGTGCGGCCTTGACACGAGAAAAAATCGTCGCCGCAGCCGCGCAAAAATTCATTTGCATTGCCGATGGTGCCAAGCTCGTGGACACCTTGGGCAAGTTTCCTTTGCCCGTTGAAGTGATTCCAATGGCATATGCGTCTGTCACTCGTCAATTGGCAGCTTTAGGTGGGCAACCTCAATTGAGACTCAAAGATGGTCAGCCCTTAGTCACAGACAATGGCGCGTATATTCTGGATGTGCATGGTTTATCAATTACCGACCCCAAAGGCTTAGAGTCTACGATAAATCAGATTGCCGGTATCGTGACTGTTGGACTGTTCGCTCGTCATGGCGCCAGTATCTGTTTACTGGGAACATCCGAAGGGGTGAAAAAGCTGGTGTTTTAATTCGCTTTTATATCGCAGAACTATAGGAAAGGATGCGTTTTAACGGCATCCTTTTTTATATTGGAGGTCATCGAATGCATCATCATGTCGTTACAGGTTTTTGCCCGACCATTTGTTTGTCGAATGTCTGTAACCAGGTGCGTATTGTGCCAAGTGGCATCGGCCGTGCGAGATAATAACCTTGCATGACCTGACAGCCCAGAGAACGTAACATCACCAGATCTTCCCGTGTTTCCACGCCTTCTGCGACTACTTCAAGTCCAAGTGACTGTCCAAGATTCAATATGGCTTGAACGAGTGCCTGGTTGTCACCGGATTTGGTGATATTCGTGATAAAACAGTGATCGATCTTAAGTCTGTCGACATGTAATTCACGTAATGAAGCCAGCGAAGA
>JAATFN010000008.1 GCA_015655165.1 Betaproteobacteria bacterium
TCCGGATATGAAGCGAAGTCCTTTTCAAGCAAGACCTTGTCCAGAATTTTTTTGCGGGAGTGCCGCCATTCAATACTCGACATCTTTACAGTTGACTCCTTTACCTAGTTTCATGCCCAGCAATATTACTGTTTGTACTGGCATGTTGGGTGATGACGCTTTAACCGACTGTACGCTCCACATAGAACCACCATCGTTCAGGCACTAGACTAACATTAATGGTGATTACATATTTTGATTATACGTATAAATATTTTGATTTTTATTCATTTTTTTGTTGTTAATAAGAACCATTGCTATTTATAATTAATCATTTATGATTTTAAAGTCATTCCTATGCAATTGGAAAGTGTACTGCCATACCATAAAGCGCAAGAATACGACAAGTTTATAGTGGGGAAAATCATTCTAATTGACGGCCTGCACTTTAAAAGTGGTTAGACACAACTGTAACACCAGCCTGCAACCTTGACCAGTGTGTTCACGACATCAAGCATGATTGCTGATGTCGACACATCGCTAGGATGCAATACCCAGACCCAGCCTTCTCTTCGTTACGATTTTTAAGGAGCACTCATGACCCACCAGTTCCAAGCTATTCGCCAGGCCTTTACTACCATGCGCCAAAACAAAATCCGTCATCGTGATATTGCGCTACAACTTGGCCTCTCAGAAGCCGAGTTGGTTGCAGTACATACCGGCGCTACGATCGATGCAGATACAACGATGCAGGCTATTCGTCTTAACAACGAATGGGCGGCCATCATCGAAGCACTGGAGCCATTAGGTGAAGTCATGGCGTTAACGCGTAACGAATCTTGCGTGCATGAGAAAATCGGCGTATATCGCGATGCAAGCCATAACGGTAATGTGGGTCTGGTACTTGGTGAAATCGATCTGCGTGTATTTTATTCCCAATGGGCATTCGGCTTTGCCGTTAAAGAGCACGGCGAACATGGCGAACAAAATAGCTTGCAGTTTTATAACAAAACTGGCACCGCAATCCATAAAATTTTTATCAAGGAACAAAGCAACAAAACCGAATACGCGCAATTGGTTGCACGCTTTACCGCCGACAAACAGGAACCCAATATCATCTGTGTACCTGCAACACCGCCTGCTGCAGAAAAGCCGGACGCCGATATTGATGTCAAAGGATTCCGTCAGGCTTGGGCCGATATGAAAGACACCCACGATTTTTTCGGTTTATTAAGAAAATTCGGTGTATCACGACTGCAAAGTTTTCGTCTTGCCGAAACACGGTTTGCCCAACGTATTGCCAAAGACAATTTGCCGGCACTCTTTGACACTGCAGTCGCGCAAGCAGTCTCCATTATGGTCTTTACCGGCAACCCCGGTATGATCCAGATCCATTCCGGTGTCATCTACAAAACCGCAGTAATGGGGCCGTGGATCAATGTACTCGATCTGCGTTTCAGTCTTCATTTACGCCAAGATCATATTGATCAGGCATGGTTAATCAAAAAGCCGACTGTCGATGGCATTGTTACTTCGATCGAATTATTCGACAAACAAGGTGACACCATTGTCATGCTCTTTGGCGAAAGAAAACCCGGTAAACCGGAATTGCCCCAATGGCGCGCATTGGTCGATAACATGGTCAAGGAACTTACCCCATGCCCCGTATGATGAACGACAAAAATAGCACGATGACTTCACTTAAACGTCGTCAATACATCAAGCAATGGTGTATTGCCACAACACTGTGTATCACAAGTATGCCATGGGCTTTAGCCGCCGGTAATCAGGAACGTGTCATCACCATCGGCAGTGCAATTACCGACATTGCATTTGCGTTAAATGCACAGGATATGATTGTCGCTGTAGATACCACCTCGTTATATCCGGAAGCTGCAACAAAGCTTCCCAACGTCGGCTATGCCAGAACATTGTCAGCAGAAGGCATACTCGCTTTAGCCCCGACAAAAATCATTACAACTGAAGAAGCCGGACCGGCATCTGTATTGCGTCAAATCAGCAATGCAGGTGTACCTGTCATCACATTAAATGCCAAGTACAGCTTTGAAGGTACCATTGGCAGAATCAACGAACTTGGCACCCTGCTTGGTAAAAAAGAACAGGCCAAGGCAATTACCACGACGATGCAAGCAGACTGGTCCCGTATCCGTACATCAATCGATCAACGCCGTTCTCCTGCCCCGCGTGTCCTGTTTATTCTTTCGCACAGCCCCAACCAGATCATGGTAGCAGGTACTGCAACCGGTGCCCAGGCAGTCATTGACTATGCGGGAGGGGCCAATGCAATCACCGGCTTTAACGGTTATAAAGCATTGACACCGGAAGCCGTCATCGCAGCGCGTCCGGACATCGTTCTGTTTACCGATCAGGGACTGTCCGCGATTGGTGGCATAGACAATGCATTAAAACTGCCTGGCCTTTCCCAAACACCGGCCGGACAGCAACACCGTATTATTTCAATGGAAGCGGTGTGGATGCTCGGCTTTGGTACGCGACTGCCCTCTGCAATCTCGCATCTGGACAATCTCATTACCAAGGCAATGCAACAATGAACAAAGCGCTCCCGGTAGCTGTGGCAACAACTAGTATCCATGGATGGATGAAACGTCATCCGGCAGCTATCCTGATAACAGCAATCATCCTTAGCGTGTGGGTCGCCATCCAGACTGGAGCGGTACCTGCATCGCTGGACGACTGGAAAATCATCTTATCCAGTCGAGATCAGCCACTGACTGGCGGTGCTTACGTACTATGGAATCTTCGCTTGCCGCGTATTCTGCTCGCACTGTTAATTGGTGCGGCACTTGGCTTATCTGGTGCATTGACACAAGGTTTGTTTCGCAATCCCTTGGCTGACCCTGGCCTCTTGGGTGTCTCAAGTGGCGCAGCTTGCATGGCAGCATTGACTATTGTGATACTCGCTGAAACAGATCTGGGCATTCCGTTCGCATGGCGTTACTGGTTACTGCCTGTCAGTGCCTTCGCTGGTGCGATCGGTATCTGTTTAATTCTGGATTATGTTGCCCGCTGGATCACGGCCAACTCGATCACCGGATTATTATTAACAGGTATTGCACTCAATGCAATTGCCGCCGCATTTATCGGTTTGTGCACCTATCTGGCAAACGATGAACAATTACGTAATTTGACTTTCTGGACCATGGGTTCCATGGCCGGTGCAAACTGGCTATTGGTCATCACACTTGCCCTATTTCTGTTAATCGCTTTATGGCGTGTCATGCATCTGATTCAGTCCATGAATGCACTTGCCCTTGGCGAGGCAACGGCAGCGCATGTCGGTATCGATGTACGGCATTTACGTACACACATCATCATTTTAGTCGCATTATTAAATGGTTTCGCTGTGGCCTGGTGTGGCATGATCGGCTTCATCGGCTTAGTCGCACCACATATTATTCGTACCATCGTCGGTCCCGATCAACGTTATGTCGCGCCACTATCCATGCTCGCTGGTGGACTACTGCTTTTGTTGGCAGACACGGCCGCCCGCACAATTGTTATCCCCGCAGAGATTCCTGTTGGCATTTTTACAGCACTTCTTGGCGCACCGTTTTTCTTGATGCTGTTAACGACTACCCGCCATAAAGGAAGTTAATGTGATCGCCGAACCATCTTCATCAATACTTTCATTACATGACGTAACAACCCGCGCTGGAACACGTACATTTGGGCCGTTTAATTTTTCAGTCAGTGCGGGAGAACAAATTGCCATACTGGGACCTAGTGGCGCTGGAAAATCCACATTATTAAAAGTAATCTCCCGTGAATTACCGGCCACGAGCGGCGCGTTTTTGTTTATAAACAAAGACATCCATACATGGTCGCTTGTCGAATTGAGCCGTCAACGTGCTGTACTACCGCAATCACATGAGATCGCATTCGGTTTACCGGCAGGACTGGTCATTGGCCTTGGTCGTGTTTCCCGCATGCATGACCCGGCATTGCCAAACATCGTCAGGCAAGCCGCAGAACTGGCCTGTTGCGCCCATTTACTGGATCGGCGGTTTGATACCTTATCCGGTGGAGAAAAAGCACGTGTGCAGCTCGCACGCATATTT
This sequence comes from Betaproteobacteria bacterium, assembly GCA_015655165.1. Taxonomy (GTDB): domain Bacteria; phylum Pseudomonadota; class Gammaproteobacteria; order Burkholderiales; family Burkholderiaceae_D; genus Herbaspirillum. The sequence goes on from JAATFN010000008.1 coordinate 4,080, forward strand.
GCCCAGTTATGGGATAGTCAACATGGCCTGCTATTAATCGATGAGCCCATTGCTTCTTTAGACCCCGGCTTGCAGTTCGACTTGATGGATGCCATCAATACCTTTGCCAAAGAACGTCACCATGCTGTATTGGCAGTGTTGCATGATATTAACCATGCATTGGCAAATTTCGAGCGGCTGTTACTGATCAAAAACAGTACATTAATCGACGACATTGCCTGCGATGCGAACGTCATCCCGCAACTGGAAAAACTGTACGATATTTCACTGGAAACCATCACCGGTAGTGATGGTGCGATTTTTGTAAAACCGGTACGTCGTAAACCAACCGCCATGGTTGCTGCATAAATACGGCAATAACATTTTATTTCTGTTCTGAATAGAAATTCCACAATCCCAGTTAAGCCACATTCCCAAACAATTTCTCTTTGAAAGGTCCGTCAAGAAGCATGAATATTTCCCGCATATTACACACGCTGCTCTTTACCATTGGCGTGAGCGTATTAAACGTAGCATATACACAAACCGTGGACAATCCTGCGCTACCGCCAACATTTTTATTACTGGGCGAAGTGCACGATAATCCGAATGGTCACCAGCAACGTCTTCAAGATCTGCAAGCACGCATCGATGCCGGATGGCGCCCTGTAATCGCTATGGAGCAATTTAATCGTGAGCGTAACGCCGCGCTACAAACAGCAATGCAGACATGTGCCGATGCGCAATGCGTCATCGACCAGACAGGAGGATCACGATGGGAGTGGAAATTCTATCTGCCAGTCATTGAATTGGCCATGAAGTACAAGCTGCAGCTTGTTGCAGCCAATGTTTCCCGACAGGATGCGACGTTGATTTTACGTCAAGGCTTTACAGCTGCGTTAACCGATCAGGATATACGCACTTTCGGGCTACCTGAATCAATTAGCAGTGCCCTGCGCAAAGGTCAGGAACAAGCGATTATCAATGGGCATTGTGGTCATGAACCTGATGCCAACATGTTAGCCGGCCTTGTGAATGCGCAAATTGCACGCGACTTGTGGATGGCTAACGTGATGATGACACATCAAGATACCGGCGTTGTGCTGTTAGCTGGTAACGGCCATGTCAGAAATGATCTGGGTGTCGCATATTGGTTGAAGTACAAACACATGGAGAATATACGCTCGGTTGGCTATCTGGAGTCCGGCAATGCCGATGCGGACAAGCCATATGATGTAGTCCGATTAATCAAACCACATGAACGGGCCGACCCGTGTGCGACATTTAAGATACCGGCCAAATAACAAAATGCCCATCAAACAACTTGATGGGCATTTTGACATGACGTTATTAACGGTGTATGTGAATCAATCCAGCACTTCACAGACCGCTTTTATTGTATTGGTTACTACAGTCCCACTCCACTACCCCGGCAATTTGAACAATTGTGTTCCAATCCACCATGCGATTGCCGCAACAAACGCTGACGCAGGAATTGTTAATATCCATGCCCAGACAATGCTACCGGCGACTCCCCAACGTACTGCCGACAATTTTTTTGAAGCACCCACACCGACAATCGCGCCGGTAATTGTATGGGTTGTCGATACAGGTACACCTAATGCTGTTGCAATAAACAAGGTAGCAGCACCACCCGTCTCGGCACAAAAACCGCCAATAGGTTTCAATTTGGTAATTTTCTGCCCCATGGTTTTGACGATACGCCAGCCGCCGAACAATGTGCCACAGCTAATGGCCATATAACAAGACAGAATCACCCACAAAGGCGGCTCTTCAACGCCGGAAAAACCCGCTGCAATCAACAGCATCCAGATAATGCCGATGGTTTTTTGTGCATCGTTACCACCGTGTCCCAAACTGTACATGGAAGCAGATACCAGTTGTAATCGTCTAAACCAGACATCGACTTTACGTGGCGTTGAGCGTACACAAATCCACGAGACCAGCAACATCATGATCGAGCCGAATATAAAGCCCAGTAGTGGTGACAATACAATGAAGATAATGATTTTGATCAAACCTGACGAAATCAAAGCACCTGTACCGGCTTTAGCAACTGCCGCACCAACAAGGCCACCGATTAAGGCATGGGAAGAAGAAGATGGAATACCATAATACCAAGTCACCAGATTCCAGAAAATTGCACCAACCAAAGCACCGAATACCACATAGTGATCCACAACATTCGGATCGATCGTGCCTTTACCTACCGACGTGGCAACATGCAACTGGTGAAATACCAAAATGGCAGTGAAATTGAAAACGGCAGCCATTGCAACGGCTGTGCGTGGCTTTAATACGCCTGTAGATACAACAGTTGCAATTGCGTTGGCGGCATCATGAAAACCATTCATGAAATCAAACACCAACGCAAGTAATACGAGCATTGCTAGAATATAAAGGCTAATTTGAACAGTATGCATGAAGGTCGTTCTAAGTGAGTCTCTTACCTGGGAACAGCCATTTAAGCCGGTGTCATGTCATCAAGAAACGACACCGTGCCTATCAGGCGTTTTCAACAACGATGCCTTCAACGATATTGGCAACGTCGGCACAACGGTCTGTGACCGTCTCCAAAAGCTCGTAAATCGCTTTTAACTTGATCAGATTACGTACATCTGGCTCATCACGAAACAATTTGGACATCGCAGCACGCATGACATGGTCGGCATCAGACTCCAGACGGTCGATTTCAATACAGATATCAGTGATTTTTTGGGCATTGTCCATGTTGTTTAATAGGACAACTGCAGCCTGAACGCGCTCGGTACAAGTCAGACATAACTCGGCCA